>NZ_AEEA01000048.1 GCF_000297095.1 Treponema primitia ZAS-1
ATTGGTCAGGTAGCCTTAGACAATACGATTCCACTTAGTTAGGTAGCTTCCGGCCCCCAAATAATGCGCCACACTCAGTTAAGCACCCCGGCCCCCAAACAATGCGCCACACTCAGTTAAGCACCCGGCCCCCAAACAATGCGCCACACTTAGTTAAGCACCTCGGCTCCCAGGCAATGTGTCATACTCAGTTAAGCGCCCCCGACTCCCGGGGAAATACGCCCAAACACAGGCCAATCGTACAGGCGCCGGTGGGGGTGGGGGAGCCACGCTGAGGGATATTCTGGAATTCCTCGCTGGAGGAGACCCGAAGGGGCTCCGCAAGCGAATTCTACAGGCATCCCGCAGTGGGGATCCCCCACCCCCACCGGCGTTTTTCCGATTCGCCCGGCTCACAGGGTTGAATTCAGAATTCCTACGGGATAAGTCCCCCTTCCAAACTCTGCGTTCTTGTATTACCATTTATCCATGAACAAACGGGCTTTGCGTGCGGATATTCTTCTATTATTGACTTCCTGTATATGGGGGTTTGCCTTTGTGGCCCAGCGTACCGGGATGGAGTATGTCGGGCCCTTTACCTTCAATGGCATACGGTTTCTTCTGGGGAGCCTTTCCCTGCTTCCGCTGATTTTTGTTCTTCGGCGTAAATCAGCGGCGAAGGCGGGCGGGGAAGGGCAGCAGCCGGCGTTTTCTCCAAAGCAGCTCATCCTTTCCTCCGTAATGGCGGGGATCTGTCTCTTTATCGCCGCGTCCCTGCAGCAGGTGGGGCTGATCTACACCACCGCGGGACATTCGGGATTCATTACCGGACTCTATGTGGTACTGGTCCCCATATTTGGTATTTTC
Organism: Treponema primitia ZAS-1; assembly: GCF_000297095.1. Classification (NCBI taxonomy): domain Bacteria; kingdom Pseudomonadati; phylum Spirochaetota; class Spirochaetia; order Treponematales; family Treponemataceae; genus Treponema; species Treponema primitia. Next base: position 847 of record NZ_AEEA01000048.1, read on the forward strand.
CTGGGGCGGAAGACCGGAATACCCACCTGGGTTGGGGCGGTATTCACCCTGATGGGACTCTATTTCCTCAGCGCTGCGGGAAACCTTGGCTCCATTAACCCCGGGGATATTGTCACCGCCATAAGCGCCTTTTTCTGGACCATCCATGTGCTGCTGATCGACGCCATGGTAAAGAAAATTGATCCCCTTATGCTTTCCTCCGGGCAGTTTGCCTGCTGTGGGATCCTTTCCTGCATCGTTGCCCTGGTACGGATGGAACCCCTTTCCGCCGCCGCGCTTATGGGAGGGCTCATCCCCATACTCTATGGCGGTTTTGGTTCCGTGGGGGTGGCCTATACCCTCCAAGTGGTGGCGCAAAAAGACGCTCCCCCGGCACACGCTTCGATCATCCTCTGCCTTGAGGGGGTCTTTGCCGCCATCGGCGGGGTGCTCATCCTTTCTGAACCCCTGGGTCCCTGGACCCTCCTGGGCTTTATCCTGATGTTCTGCGGCATGCTCGCCACCCAGTGGGATGTAATTTTCCGGGGCTTCTCCGGTAAAGCCCGTGGCTGAGGAGCTTTCCCTTTTTACCAACGATACGGAGGCCCTCTTCGTCCGCCGTCCAAACCGTTTCCTTATCATCGCCGCTCCGGTGGGTAAGAAAAAGGAGTTAGCCTGCCACTGCCCCAACCCGGGGAGGCTCATTGAGTTTGTCTTCCCCGGTACCCGGCTTATCCTGGAAAAACGGGATCAGGGGAATCTCAAGGCTAAAACCGGCTGGACTGCGGCGGGTCTTTACTACCGGGATACCGTGGCGCCCCTCTTTTCCTCCCGGGCAAACAAGGCGGCGGAAAAACTCATTCTCAAAGAGATAATTCCCGGCCTTACGGAGATTAGCCCCGAATATACCCTGGGCGATTCTCGTTTTGACTTCCTCTGTACCGATGCTAAAAAGCGGAAACACCTGGTTGAGGTTAAGGCCTGTTCCCTCATTGAGTACGAAGTAGCCATGTTCCCTGACGCCCCCAGCGGCCGGGCTCTGAAGCACCTGGAAGAGCTGGCGGAACTAAGCGCCCAGGGCTATCTCTGCCATGTACTCTTTGTTATCACCCACAGTGAGCCCACGGTGTTTATACCAAACCTCCACACGGACCCGGAATTCGCCGCTGCCCTGAGCAGGTTCGGCCATGCGGCGGTTCCGCCCGGGGGAAGGGCCCGGGGAACTTCGTTGCAAAATACACGCAAAAAGGCAGCCGCCGGCTCAGGTCCCGTGGCTATCCACGCTGCCCTGCTCCGCTGTGATTCCTCAGGCCGGGCGATACTGACGGTTCCTGCCCTGCCGGTGGACCTCTCCCATGGGAAGCTGGCGGAAAGCAATAGTGGGAACTACATGATACTGCTGGAATTGCCGGCTAGTCAGGATATTGAGGTGGGAGCCCTGGGGACGATACGGTTTAAGGCAGGCTGGTATGTTTACGCCGGGTCCGCCCGGAAAAACCTGTCCCAGCGCATCAACCGGCACCTGCGCCGGCAGAGGAAGCAAAAACACTGGCACCTCGATTACCTCACCGCTTGGGCGGGAAAAATGAAGGCCCTGCCCATCCTTTCTTACCGGAACCTGGAATGCGATCTGGCCCGGGATCTGGAGAAGCTGGGTGGAAAGCCCATAGCGGACTTCGGTTCCTCGGATTGCGGCTGCGGGAGTCACCTTTTCTATTTCAAGGCGCCTCCCATGGGGAACCGGGAATTTGTGGATATGCTGCTACGGTACCGGCATGCGGAGGCGTTAAAAGAAACATAGAATCAATGTTTTCTTTCAATTTCTTGTATTTTATTCCGAAATTATGGTATGATCTTTATATATGAGGTTATCCCGTGGTAAAAAAGCGTACATCTCTCTTTAATTCGTTAAAATTTCGTTTTGTCTTCTTTTTCACTCTTTTTATCATTGTACTTTGTACGGTAATAACCCTCATCTCCGTCCGGCAGATCATCGGCACCGCTTCGAACATTTTTGGTATCCAGGGCATGCCTCTGGCAAGGAACACCGCAGCCCTCATTAACGGAGATAAATTTGAGGATCTCTCCCGGAGTTTGGACCTGAATGATCCCTATTATGAAGAAACCCGGCTTAAGATGCTTACTCTAAAGGAGAATTCCAGCGCCAAGTTTTTGTATACCATGGCTCCCGTGCAGGGTACCCAGTACCGGTATATCATCGATGGCAGCAGCGACCCCGATGACGAGGAGAATTTCTCGCCCCTGGGGTCCGAGGAGGATATATCCGAGTTCGATCCCGCCTTTTTACTGACCATGGATACCGGCGCCACCCATGCGTCCCAGCTTGATTTTCAGGAGGGTTGGGGCTGGGTCATCTCCATGTATGCCCCCATTCTGAATTCCCAGAGCCAGGTTGTGGGGATTGTGGGCTGCGATTTTGACGGACAGTCCCTGCACGATATCATAATCACCCAGATCCTGCGGCAGGTGCTGATTTCCGTAGGCTTTGTCCTGCTGGGCATCTTTTTGATGTTCCTCTTCTTAAGGATGATCTTCGGCCCCATCAAGGCCATCGCTAAGCCCATGGAGGAGATAGCCTCCGGCGAGGGGGACCTGACGGTTTCCATCCCGGCGCAAAAATCAGCGGAGATAGGAAAACTCGCCGGGGACTTTAACCTCTTTGTAGGAAAACTGCGGGAGATCATCGGCGCCATAAGCCGGTCCCTTACGGAGCTTGCGGGCAACGCAGAAAACCTGCGGGGGCAGTCCCAGGGTATGATTGATTCCATCGGCGCCGTGTTCAACGGTGTGTCGGAGATACGGGACCAGGCCAGGAATCAGGACACCCATGCCCACGCCACCTACGATGGGGTCAAGAAGATCGAAGAAAAGATCGACAGCCTGGAGACGATGATCTCCAAACAGATGGGGGCGGTTGAGCAGGCTTCGGAGGCGGTGAATCATATGACCGAGGGGATGCAGTCGGTCACCGAAAATATGCGGCAAATCAACAGCCGGTATGAGCAGCTGGTGCAGAACTCCCAGGCCGGCCGGAATACCCAACAGGAGACGGCGGACAGTATTACCCAGATTGTAAAGCAGATAGAGAATCTGATTGAGGCCAACAGCGCGATTACCAAGATCGCCGCCCGGACCAATCTGCTTTCCATGAACGCCGCTATTGAGGCGGCCCACGCCGGCGGAGCGGGAAAGGGGTTCGCGGTGGTAGCCGAGGAGATCCGCAATCTTTCGGAGACCGCCACGGAACAGTCGGGGATCATAAAATCCTTTATCCAGGAAATTCAGAATACCATTAAGGTTATTGTGTCCGCCTCCGGACGGTCCACGGCATCCTTTGACAATATCTCTGCGGATATAGAAAAACTCAGCGGTATGATAACCCAGGTGAATGCCTCGATGTCCGAACAGAATGAGGGCATTCGGGAGATCCATGCAGCCACCAACGATGTGAATAGTACTGCCCAGGCAATCTACGATGCGACCCAGGCGATGAAGGAAAACAGTGTTCCTGTCTTTGAGGGTATCAATATTCTGGTTGAGAATACCGGCCTCATCCTGGAACGTTCGGAAAAATCAATCGATAAAACCGAGTCCATGCAGGCGATGGCGGAACAGGTTTCCGAAATCGCCGCTAAGAATGACGCTTCCGCCGATGCGGTACAGCAGATCGTACAGAAGTTTAAGGTGTAAATGGAAGTACCTATGACATACATGGCTTCAGAAAATCGGTACAACACCTTGCCCTTCCGCCGCTGCGGCAGATCGGGAATACAATTACCGGCGATCTCCCTGGGATTCTGGCAAAACTTCGGTGGTGAGCAGGTTTATGAAAACCAGCGGGCCATTGCGCGTATGGCCTTTGATTTAGGAATTACCCATTTTGATTTGGCAAATAATTATGGGCCTCCGCCGGGTTCCGCCGAGGAAACCATGGGGCGGCTGCTCCGGGACGATTTCAGGCCCTACCGGGATGAACTGATCATATCTACCAAGGCCGGCTATACCATGTGGCCCGGACCCTATGGCGACTGGGGTTCCCGGAAATACCTGCTCGCAAGCCTCGACGCCGGGCTTAAACGGATGGGCCTGGAGTATGTGGACATCTTCTATTCCCACCGTCCGGATCCCAATACACCCCTGGAGGAAACCATGGGCGCCCTCGCCCAGGCAGTGCGTCAAGGCAAGGCCCTGTATGCGGGGCTGTCCAATTATCCGGCGGATCGTACCCGGGAGGCCAATGAAATTTTGCGGAGCATGGGGGTTCCCTGCTTAATACACCAGCCCCGTTACCATATGTTTGAACGGACCCCGGAAAAGGGGCTGCTGGATGTGTGCGATACCGCCGGAGTCGGGGTTATCGCCTATATGCCCCTGGCCCAGGGCCTGCTCACCGACCGGTACCTTCAGGGCATTCCCCCGGATTCCCGGGCTGCTTCTGAAAGGACATCCTTGAAACCCACCGATATAAGCGCCGGTACCATTACTGCCGTAAAAGCCTTGAGGGAAATTGCCCGGGAGCGGGGACAGAGCCTGCCCCAGATGGCCATTGCCTGGACACTCAGGGATAAGCGGGTAAGCAGTTCCCTTATCGGCGCGAGCCGTCCGGAACATATCCGGGAAAATATTGAGGCGGTGAAAAAAACGGAGTTTTCGCAGGACGAGCTTGAAAGGATAGACCGAATCCTGGGATAGACCCTTTAGCCCTGGTTCGCCAGCCGGATAATTTCGAACCGGTCCTTAACCCCCAGCTTTGAGTAGATAACGCTCACGTGGTTTTTTACTGTTTGCAGGGCTAAAAACAGTTTTTCTGCGATCTGTTCATTATCAAACCCCGTAGCCAGCAGGGTAAATATTTCCCGCTCCCGTTTAGTCAGGGTTTTCAGCCAGGGCAGCTCTTTTTCCGTAATGGCGGCTTTGTCCGTATCTTCAGCATTGTGGGAACCTTCATCGCGGTTGTATTTCTGCTGAACCATATTCCGCACGATCTCCGGCGAAATTTGTATCACATTGTTATTCAGCGCCCGGATCGCCGTTATAAGCTCCGTGGGGGAAATATCCTTTAAGAGGTAGCCCGAAGCGCCGCCGACCAGGGCTGCCCTGACATATTCATCCTCATCATAGGTGGAAAGCATGATTACTTTTATCTCAGGATATTTGCCCTTGATAATCCGTACCGCCTCTACGCCGCCCATTTCCGGCATGAGCACGTCCATTAAAATAATATCAGGATGATGTTCATCGGTAAAATTGACCGCCTCCTTGCCATTCCCGGCTACGCCGATGACCGTCATATCATCTGCATAGTTGGATAAAAAAGTCCCCAGACTTTCGGTAATTAAACTTTGATCGTCCACCAATAGTATCTTCATCCTGTTTTCCTTATAGGAGCAGTTATACTGATTATTGGTATGCTTATACTAAGCTTGAACCCGCCTTCCGGGGGCAGGCCTACGGTAAGCTCTCCCCCTACCTCGTCAAGCCGTTCCTCCATGCCCGCAAGCCCTATGCCCTTTACAATAACCGAAGCGCCGATCCCATTATCCGTTACGATCATTGACAATTTTTGGTTTAATTCCCAAAACTGGATAAAGATATGGGTAGCCTTGCCGTGGCGTATTGAATTGGTAAAAGCTTCCTGGATGATCCTGGTGATAACCTTATTTACCGTGGGGCCGTACTCGTTCCGCATATTTCCCCATTCTATGTCAACCTTGATACCCGTAACTTCCTCAAAAATCTTTTTCAGCTGATAAACACTGTCAATGCTTTTTGCATAGGGTTCCTGTATCTTCCGGATAAAATGCAGGGTCTCCCTGGTTTCATTCAGGCCGGTGGATGCCAGCTTTCTGATGCGCTGAAAAATCTCCTGGGTATTTGCGGTCTCCATCTGACCGCAGCTTACTGCGGCATCGGTTACCATAATAATGTTGGTAAAGGCATAACCGCAGCTATCGTGCAGCTCACGGGTAAGTCGGAGCCGTTCCTCTACCATCGCATCTTCTCCCCGCTGTTTTACCATTTCCTGAAGCCGGTGATTAAAAAGAACCATCTTTTTCCCCACGGAATCGAGATGTTCAATAGTTTGTTGATCCAGGATATACCGGTTCATAAAAAACCGCATCATGATCATACCTATGGATACCAGAAAAAAAATGGCAGTCATGGGAAGAATTTCAAAAAATGGTGGAATGGGGAAGGAAAAACCAATAGGGTCTTGTCCCATGAAGTGGGGGTGGTATTCAAAAAACAGAAAGAGAAATATGGTAACAAAAGATATTGCCGCGCTCCTGGGCAGGGGAAAAGCCAGGGACACCGCCATGAGATAGGCGGTGTATATAAGGGTTTTAATGATCAAGGTATCGTCCAGAATATAAACGCCGAGAACCGCGGCGATAAAACCCAGGAGCATGCAACTAATCTTGATAAAAAAACCGGAAGAAAAAATACATATATATATGGAAGCGGAACATATAATAAAGGGAATATAAAAATTTAAATTGAAAAGCAAGCGGTTTTCATCGTCCCCTATATTAAGTATGGGGGGAAGAACCACGCCGGGATCATTATATTTCATTATAAATACCAGCAGGGCGCTTGCAAGGGGCAGCGATACAATGAGTACAGGTAGCAGCTTGTGGAACAGCCATCGAACCTTCATGTGCTGTTAGTGTATACCTGCCTGCTTAAAAAAGCAACGGAGACTTTTTAAAACCAACAGGGTTTTGAAAAGTCTCATTTGACCGATCCAAGTATCCCCGCCACAAAGTACTTTTGCAGGGCGAAGAAGATCAATACCGTAGGCAGGGTACAGATGGTTACCGCCAGCATCAATATGCCGTAGTCGGTGGTATACCCCGATGTAAGGGAAGTTATCAGCAGGGGCATGGTTTGGCTTTCCTGGCTCTGCATGATGATAAGGGGCCAGAGGTAGTTGTTCCAGCCGCTCATGAAGGTAACGATTCCGGCGGCTACAAAGGTGGGACTCATGACGGGCAGATAAATCCGGAGATATATGCCGAATTCGCCCATCCCGTCCACCCTGGCGGCCTGTACAATTTCATAGGGGAAGGACATGCTGCTCTGGCGAAAAAAGAAAATGAGGAAGGCCGTGGATATAGAGGGCAGAATAAAGCCGAGGGTTGTATCAAGCAGATGCGCCTGACTGAACATTTTAAACAACGGAACCATTATTGAGGCAAAGGGTACCATCATGGAAAGGAGCAGTATCGATATAAGCCGATCCTTGTTCCTGCTCCGGTATACCTGAAAACCGTAGCCCGCCATGGAACAGATAAACAAACTGGCAAAGGTACCGGTTACGCTGTTCCGCAGGGAATTCCAAAAAGCACTGCCCAGGGAAACCGTCCCCGCAAGCGTTTTGATGTTTTCAAAAAGGTAGGATCCGAAAAGCATCCTCCCCCTGATAATATCGGTGCTTCTGTTTGTGGCGGAGGAAATCATCCAGAAGAATGGTACAACCGAAAAAAAACAAACCAGGACCAAAAAGGCATACATGATGACGTTTTTTACGCGGACTCTCTTATTCATGCCTTATCTCCTACTTTCATCTGGATAAATGACAGAAGCGCTACCATAATTAGAATGGTATATGAAACTGCAGCGGCATATCCAAACTGGGGATTGTAAACAAAGGATAAATTATAAATATACTGCGATATGGTTATCGTCGCATTTCCGGGACCGCCGCTGGTGATGTTTTTTACCTCATCAAAGAGCTGGAGAGTCCCGTTGGTGGACATGATTGTTGTCAGGAGGATCACCGGCCGCAGGAGGGGCAGGGTTATTTTGAAGAATTGCTGGAAGGCAGAGGCGCCGTCAATGCGGGCGGCTTCGTATATCGAGGTATCTATGTTTTGCAGTCCGGCAAGATAAAATATTGTATTATAACCGGTCCAGCGCCAGGTTATTACCATGATAATGACCACCTTGGCCCAGAAAGGATGGGTGAGCCAGCTTACGGGGGAAGTAATAATCCCTATATGCAATAGGATAAAGTTGACGATACCGTCCACAGAGAAAAAGGTTTTAAAAATCATCGCGGAAGAAACCAGGGCGGTTGCGCAGGGAAGAAAAACAAGGGTCCTGAAAAGGCCCTTGAATTTTAGTTTTTCATTGTTGAGGATAGACGCCAGGATCAGGGCCATGAACAACATGATCGGAACCTGGAAAATCAAATAGATAAAAACATTGGCAACCGAACTCAGGAATATCTCATCCTGGAAGAGCCGGTAATAATTCCATATGCCGGTAAAACGCAGGTTATTCCCAAGCCCGGTTTGCAGGGACAGTATAAATGCCTGGATCATGGGATAGAAGGATAAAATAAAAATCATCAGCGATGCCGGGGCGATAAAAAACCAACCCCAGAAATCGTATTTTTTAACAAAACTATGCCGTTTCATTTTATCCCCTATCCATTTTTGTTTGTTTACTGACCCGCTACAAGGAATTCAACGTTTTTCTGCGCAGTTGCCAGGGCGGTATCCACCGGTGTGCCTCCCACAATGTCGGCAAGCGCCCGGGATACGGCGTCACGGGCTTCGTAATTGAAGAGGCCGTACTTTATCTGCGGCACATTGCCCGCATAGGCTACAATGTCTTCATAGATTTTCTGTCCGCCGAAGAAGGCGTTCGGCTGCCCGTAGGTCGCAGATTTGCTTGCGGGAAGCCATGTGGAGATAGCGCCGGAGGATGGCAGGATAGTCTCATACAAGGGGACGCTTCCGGCAAAGGTTGTATTCAGCAGATCCATCACCACATCGGGATACTTGGTATTCGCCAGGACTACCCAGCTTGAACCGCCCACGCTGGAATAGTTTATGCCGCCCGGTACATTCAGTTTGGGGGTATTGGCCACCGCCCACTTCCCGGACTGAGACGCCTCGGCGGAGATAGAACCCACTATCCAGCAGCCATTGATCGTAGACGCCACGGAACCGTTATTAAGACTGGCGATATAGGCGTTCCAATCCGTTACCAGCAGGATGATCCCCGCATCAACCATGGCCTTGTACTGCTTAACGGCTTCCTTTAATACGGTGTTGTTGGCAATATTTACCTTTCCCTCGGCATCAAAGAACCAGGTTCCGGCGCTCTGCATCATAAGAGCAATAATATCGTTCTCATTCCCCACCGCGGAAATCATGGCGACCCCGGTCTTTTGTTTAACGATTTTCCCCAGTTCAATAAAACGTTCCCAGGTAATATCGTTAAAATCGGAAACCTGCAAGCCGGCCTGTTCCACAATATCCCTGCGGAGGAAGGTTCCGCTGGCGCCGTTATCAAAGGGGACCCCATAACTCTGCCCGTTAATGGTGGCCACATCAACCTTATACTGGGCGAACTGGGATACATCCACCTTTCCGTTCACCGGAAGGAAACCCTTGGGGTAGGTGGTAACATTTTTCTGGATGGCATTATCCTGCATCAGTACAATATCCGGCAGGCTGCTGGTCTGATTGGCGGAAAGGGCGGTAAGCAGTTTCTGCTGTAAATCAGCCCAGGCGGTTTCTACCACATTCACCGTTACATTGGGGTGGGAAGCCTTGTAAATTTTTGCCGCTTCATTCATGGCGTAGACGTTAAAGGTCGGGTCCCAGCACCAAACTGTCAAGGTTATCGGCCCGTTCGGGTCCGCAGCCACGGCGGTATTTTTTTTACTGCATCCCGCCAATAACAGTGCGCTGCTTACCAACAAAACCGCAGCCGCTAAACTTAATCTTTTCATCACTATTCCTCCATAACTTAGATATGGCGTTAGTCTAGTCCAATTTTTTGTAAAGATAAAGTTACTAAAGTACTCTTTTCCTTGCCAATATCCGGTACTTTAGTACCAGGTACCTTGGTACCTGGAAAAAACGCATTGACAAAACAAAAAAACCATCTCTACTATAATCCTATGATGGAAAGAAAAATAAGCCCCCGGACGACTCTTGAGAACCGCTTCTGGGAAACCCCTGAATTGCAGGGCCTTAACCGGCTCCCCATGCGGAGTCCCCTCCTGCCTTTTTCTTCGGAAGAAGCGGCATTGACCGACACGATTGCCGGACCTGAATTCCGTGCGGCGCTTGCCAACCCCCTCTGTCTCAGCCTTGACGGGACCTGGTCCTTCAAGCTGGTGAACAACCCGAATGATGATGATCCTGTGGAATGGACCGGTCCGCAATATGCCGCCCAAGGCTGGGGGGAAATCCGGGTTCCCGGAACCTGGACGCTCCAGGGATACGACAAACCGCACTATACCAATGTTCAGATGCCCTTTGACGTCCTTCCGCCTCATGCCCCGGAGCACAATCCCACGGGGCTGTACCGCAGAAAAATTACCCTTCCCAAAACCTGGGAGAACCGCCGCACGGTGCTCCACATCGGTTCCGCAGAGAGCTGCTGCCTGGTCTACGTGAACGGCGTTTTTGCCGGGGCTGCCAAGGATACCCGGCTGCCCCAGGAATACGATATCAGCAGTTTCCTTACAAACGGCGAGAATACCCTCTGCCTCAAGGTAGTCCGCTATTCCGATGCCAGTTATATGGAAGATCAGGATCAATGGTGGTTTGGCGGGATACACCGGAGCGTGTACCTGTACTCCACGGAAGAATGCTATATCAAGGACATCAAAGCCATACCGGGATTGGGAGCTGACAATACCATTACACCCGATGGCGTTCTTGACCTGGAGATTAGCCTGGGCGGGGATCTTCCCCAGGGACGCAGCAGCGGGAATGCCGTTCTTGCCTCATCAGGGGCGGATGATCCCTTTGTCCTGGCCTACGCGCTGTACCCCTTTACGCTGCCCTCCTCGGCGGATGACGCAAAGAATATCGCCGGGGATCTTCTGAAAAAAAACAAGCCGATCATTGCCGGAGAACTGAGCCTGGACTGTAATTATCGCCTCAATTCAAACAGCGTTCGTGTGGAGCTTGCAGTCCCCAATCCTGCGATCTGGTCACACGAGACGCCGAATCTCTATATCTTCACCGTAACACTATTACGGAAGGGCAAAGCCATTGAGCATACCGGTTTCTGTACCGGCTTTAGATCCGTCCGGGTAGCCAAACGGGAACTGCTGATAAACGAAAAAGCGGTGCTGATAAAAGGTGTTAACCGCCATGAGCATCATGAGAAAACCGGCAAGACCATTCCGGTAGAATCCATGGTCCGGGATATCATGCTCCTCAAACAGCATAACTTTAATGCGGTACGGACCTGCCACTACCCTAACGACGAAGGCTGGTACGATCTCTGCGACCGGTACGGCATCTACCTTACCGATGAAGCGAATATTGAGCATCACTGTTTCTACGATCAGCTCTGCCGGGATACCGCATGGTCCTACGCTTACCTTGCACGGGTGGAGCGCATGGTGGAACGGGACAAGAATCATCCCTCGGTCATCATTTGGTCCCTGGGGAATGAAAGCGGCGACGGGGGAAACAACACCCTCTGCGGCGCTTGGATTCGTAAATTCGACCCGAGCCGCCCGGTCCATTACGAGGGAGCGATCCGGCCTGAACGGGGCCAGGGAGCCTTTACCCTGGATTCATTGAGCAGGGGCAGGGGTATTACGGATATCATAGGCCCCATGTACCCGGAGATAAAACTGATTACCGACTTTGTCAAATACCGGGAAGATGACCGCCCGCTTATTATGTGCGAGTATTCCCACGGCATGGGCAATTCCAACGGCAGCCTTGCGGATTACTGGAAGGCGATCGAGGAGCTCCACGGCCTCCAGGGGGGCTATATCTGGGACTGGATCGATCAGGGCATCGAAGCCTTTAGCGCCACAGGGCAAAAGTACTGGAAGTACGGCGGCGATTTCGGGGATGATCCTACGGATTACGATTTCTGTTTAAACGGTATCCTGTTTCCGGACCAGACCCCCAAACCGGCCATGGCGGAGTGTAAGCAGCTATTTTCTCCGGTCAAAATTACGGCGATTCCCGGAAAACCCTATAGCTTTAGAGTGGAGAACCGTTTTGATTTTTCTTCCTTGGATGGGGTGGAGCTGCAATGGAAGCTCTCTGCGGGACCTGCGGTGTCCGCAGAATCGGTCATCCTTGCCCAGGGGAAGGCGGCGCTTCCGAGCATCTCCCCCGGCGCTTCGGCTGAAATAACATTTCCGGTGGATACGAAAATAAATATTCAAGATCATAGGGGCATTATCTTTATCCATATCGATATTTGTTTAAAGAAACGGACTTTCTGGGCTGAGGGCGGCTTTGTTATAGGATCTGCGGAACGGATACTTCGGGAACAAGTTCCTGTGCAGGAACAGGTTTCTGTTTGGGAACAGACTCCTCTCCGGTCTAACCAGGCGATCACCGAATTTGCCGCTTTGTTTAAGCCATCGTTGTTCAGGGTCCCTACGGAAAATGACGGCCTTAAAACCTATGTTCACCTGCGGGGAGACCCTGCGGCAGAATTTTATTACAAAGACAAGGCTATGTATCCCTGGCTTGATCTTGATCTGCTGCATCTCCGGCTTAAGGATGAAAAGAATGAACCCCTGCAGTGGGAGGGGTACTCGGCCAATAGATATACTGCGGTACTTGAATCCGGCAGCAACGCTGCATCGGGATTTAAGGACAGGCGGATCGGAACCTATACCCGCACCATTGTTGAGGGCGGTGAAACCCATCCCCTGATTATGGATATCCTCTTTAACCTTGAGCCGGATCTGCCGGAACTCCCCAAGATTGGGATCAGCGCCCAAATTCCCGCCCATTACCGTAACATCACATGGTTCGGCAGGGGGCCCCAGGAATCGTATCCGGATCGCTGCGCCGGAGCTTTTCTGGGCCTTTACGAAGACAGCCCCGCAAGCCTGGAGACACCCTATATCGTTCCCCAGGAAAACGGCAACCGCGTGGGGGTACGACGCATCAGCCTTTCGGGACAGGACGCTTTGCCAATAACCATACTATCCGCAGAGCCTGTGCATATGAGCGCCAGCAGATATACACAGGAAAATCTGTGGAAAAGCCTGCATACCACTGACCTTGTTGATGTTTCTGCGGATGGGGGTTACTATCTTCTGAACATCGACTGTGCTCAGCGGGGAGTGGGAACCGCCACCTGCGGGCCGGATACCCTGGAACAGTACCGGGTACGGCCGGGGATTTTCAGGATGCGGCTGTATATTTGTTGATGCAGAGGAGTTGCTATGAACGTAGGGATACTTGGGGCCGGAGGTATTGCCAATTTGATGGCAAAAACCCTGAATGGAATGGAAACCGCAAAAGCCTATGCGGTGGCAGCGCGGGACTTACATAGGGCTAAGGATTTTGCGGAAAAGTATGGCATATCCCAGGCGTATGGGTCCTACGAAGAGTTGTATCGGGACAAAAATGTCGATCTGATTTATATTGCCACTCCCATATCTCATCATTTTGATCAGATGAAAGCAGCGATTTTGCAGGGGAAAAATATTCTTTGCGAAAAGGCATTTACCTTGAACGCAGCCCAGGCGAAGGAAATACTTGCCCTGGGGAAAGAAAAAAAAGTGCTGGTTACAGAAGCTATCTGGACCCGATATATGCCCATGCGGCTCACCATGGATGAAGTTATTGCGAAGGGTCTGATTGGGGAGATTAAAGCTCTTTCCGCAAACCTGGCGTATCCGGTCTCTAAGGTGGAGCGGCTGGGGAGCCTGGATTTAGGGGGCGGTTCCCTTTTGGATATTGGGGTATATCCTATCAATTTTGCGCTGATGCATTTCGGGGACAAGATAAAAAAGATTGAGACAACCATGGTTCCCTATACAAGCGGAGTTGATGCTGCGGGTAATGTCAACCTTATCTATGATGACGGCAAGATAGCTTTTCTGCAGTTTGGCATGACCTTTCGGAGTGACCGGCGTGGGATAGTATATGGCGATAAAGGCTATATCGAATCCCTTAACATTAATAATTACGCGGGAATTCGGGTCTATGATGTTAACGATACGCTCATCGCTTCCTTTGAAACGCCGCCGCAGGTAACCGGTTATGAGTATGAGGTTGAGTCATGCAGGAAGGCCATAGAAGCCGGCACACTTGAGTGTCCGGAAATGCCCCACCGGGAGATTATACGGGTGATGGAAATCATGGACCAGATTAGGAAGATTTGGGGGCTGGAATTTCCGGGAGAATAACTTATCCTGAAGAAATAAGCAAAAAACGGGGCCGTCTACGTAAAACGTACGCAGGGGCCCCAATTTTTTTGGAAATATTTTTTAAATTATGCCCAGAGCTGTGGTGGATACACGCCCTGATCAACCAATTCCTTAGAGCCGGTCGATCTGCTTTAACCCGCCATAGCGGCTGCCCATGCCCGCCGCCAGTACTACTAATATTGGTCCTTTCATGATCATAGAATTATGTTTTTTTAAAAATCCGTATAGTTACTAAAGTACTGTTTTAAGGGATGTATCCGGTACTTAAGTACTTAATAACAGGGCGCAGGATGGCATATTCTCCATCCCCCCTTGTTTTTCCTGTTTTTTAGTGGTATTCTGAGTAATGAAGTTAGTAAGCATCACCATTTGGAGATTTGTGTGAAGAAATTGATTATTGCGTTATTTATTATCATGCAGGCAGGCGCAGTCTTTGCCGAGAGTCATTATACCTTCGAATTGAAGAAAGATTTGATCCTTGGTTCAACGGCAGCCGGTATTTTTGCCGTTCCGTTTTTCATAGATAACCCGGCAACGGTTCCAAATGAATTTAGCAAGGATGACATTAACAATTTTGACCGTCCTTTAATGTATTCATACGATGGGCAAATTGATACTATCACTTCTATTGGCGCCTATGGGCTCTTGGTTCTTCCCGCTTTATCCCTGGCAGGAAATATAAAAGATTTTAACGCCATTGCAACCTATGGCATTATGTATGCGGAGGCGTTCCTTTTAACCTACGGTACAAAGGATATTTTAAAAAACGCAATTAATAGGTATCGCCCTTATTGCTATTCCGGTGAGATCCCCGGGGATCAATCTTCCGAATATGAGGACAGCTTTCCATCCGGCCATACTTCCCTGGCCTTTATGGCCGCCGGCTTCTTAAGTTCTACCTTTTTAACCGAGTACCCCGATTCCAAGTGGCGTATCCCCGTGGTGGGTATAAGCTATTCCCTTGCGGCGGGAATAGCCGCAGGGCGCATCCTATCCGGTAATCATTTTCTGACCGATGTTATTGTCGGCGCCGGGATTGGTTCCCTCTATGGATATCTTATTCCGGCCCTGCACTTAAAAAGAAGCGGCAGCGAGCGTATAACCCTTACCCCGACAATAAACGGTATTTTGGTATCGGTGAAAATATAAACAGCTCTGTGATGCGGGGTGGAAATGTTTATAAATGTTGGCGGAAGAACTGATATCGTAAATTATTACAGCGAATGGCTGATAAATAGAATACGGGAGGGATATGTTTTTTCTCGGAATCCGCTCTTTCAAGAGAAGGTATCAAAATATAAATTAGACCCCGGCGTAGTGGATTGTATTATTTTCTGTACCAAAAACCCAAAACCAATAATGGATAAGCTTGATGAAATAAAGGCAAGGGGGTTCAAAATGTTTTTCTATATAACGATAACAAGTTACGGGAAAGACATGGAGCCTGGGGTGCCGGATTATAACGAAATGATAGAAGCATTTAAGGAACTTTCCGATGCGGTAGGGAAAAACAATTTATGTTGGCGATATGACCCTGTTTTTGTTACTCCTAAATATACAATAGAGCATCACTTGAAATGCTATAACGAAATGGCTGAAAAAATTGCCCCCTATACAAATTTTTGTATTTTCAGTTTTGTTGAAATGTATAAAAAACTGTCCTTCACTTTCCCGGAGCTTAGGGCGGTATCCGGGGAAGAAAAAATAGTTTTACTACAAGGAATGGGGAGAATTGCTCAAAGGCATAAATTACGTATTCAAACTTGTGGCGATGATAACGACTATACGGAATATGGTATTAACCGTTCAGGGTGTATCACCGTACCCATTATAGAAAAAGCAATAGGCAAAGAACTAAAAGCAAAGGTGAAGCCGACGAGAAAAGGCTGCGGCTGTATCCCAAGTAACGATATAGGGGCATACAACACCTGCCCAAACGGGTGTAAATATTGTTATGCCACTAACGACCCTAATCTTGCAATAAGAAACTATAAAATGCACAATCCAAAATCACCGATTTTAATTGGGGAATTAAAAGCAACCGATATAATTACGGATGCAAGGCAGGTAAGCTTTAAAACGCAACATGGCAAGGAAGGTTTACTGTGGGATTGTTTATGCCGTTTTACATCCGACTCTGATTTTTTTACATAACAACATCATGTGCCGGTTTGTTGAAAATACTTCCATATTATTTTGCTTTGCATTTTGAACAATGGCAATATCCAATAAGCCTAGTTTGTTTATACCGTTTTTTAAACACTGATATTGTATTTCCATTATTTCGTCCCAGTCTATTTCCAATGATAAAGCAGGAATGCCTGCGAGACAATTTACTAAATCAAGCTCTTTAAATAATTGAGCGGATGGTATTATTTCTGCTAAAATTATTTTATTAACAAAGGCTAAATTATCGGTCAATAATTGAGAAACCGATTGAAAATACATTTTCTTATTGAAAAAATCAATCCATACACAACTATCTATAAGATACCTCATTTTCTTTTTCTCGTAACATCAAGATTAACATCCAGTTTTACTTTGCCTGCCATTTCAATAAGCCGCATTCTTTTTCTGTGAGTTATTATTTCTTTTAAAGCTTCATTAATAACGGCCGTTTTTGTAGGTTCACCGGTCCATTTCATGGCCTCGGATAGTAACGTTTCATTTAAATTTAATGTTGTTCGCATACTATTCTCCTATGCATACATCATACTGTATAACATATGCATAGGCAAGTTCATTTAAAGGATATTTTCAGAAGAGACCAAGCTTACACGATTTCCCGGTTCGCAAAAGAAAAGTAATTTAATGGGCCTTCCTGGACTTGAACCAGGGACCTACGGATTATGAGTCCGCAGCTCTAACCAACTGAGCCAAAGGCCCACTAAATTACCTAACAAAACCTTTCAAACACCGGCCAGGGACAGTACTAAGTTTTTATACCCTAAACAATCAAAAAAGTCAATTCATCGGCGACTTTTTTTGGGTATGGGCTATGGACTTTTAGAGAACGAGGGGAAACAGACGCCTATCAGCGCTGGGGGCGGGCATAGGCAGGGGAAGGGTTTTGTTTAGAGCTGCCAGCCGTGGAGGGGCTAGAAGGCTCGTGTACAAGGCAATCTTCGTCATATTCCCTCATTTCGGCATCGCTGATAATGCCAGCCTGGTGCCAATCCTTCGCTTGCTCATGACAAACCATCAATAATTCGCTTTCATATTTCTTTTTCATATTCTCCCCCCTAAATCTCAATCAGTCTTCCGTTTTTCAGTTCGTCTTTAATATCATCATCGTCAAATGAAAACAAGCGTTTGGCCGACCTTTTCAAGACCCGCAATTCTTTCTCGCTGATATTGGCGAGGACTGACTTTGCAAAGCCATACTGAAAAAAGGTCTTGTCCCCGCTTCTGAAGAACACGATAACCCGGTAACCCCCGGATTTCCCTTCCCCCGGACGGGCTACCCACACCTTAAAGACCCCACCGCCCAGGTCAGCGTCGGCCTGTCCTGCTTCGAGCTGGTCTACCATGCCCTTTAGCTCGGCGTCATTTATACCTTCCTTGGCGGCAAAGCGGTCAAATCTGGTATTCTTAAAGGTCCGCATAACAAAATATAACCCAAAGGGGTGGACTTTTCAAGCTTTTGTATGTACGCCCGGGTCATTAGGTCCGCCGATTTCGCCGATACCTAAGGTATATGCGACAAGTTCCTGGTTCTGCTGCCCGATTCTTCTTGCCTGCCCTGGTCCTGGCGGTCTTGGCTGTTGTTGCTCCCGGTGTCTGGGGGGAAGACGTGGGTTCCTTTCGGTTTGCCTATAAGCATGCGGCGGGGGACCGGTACCGGATTCTCTCGACGGTACATGAGGAAGGGTATGTAAACCGAAAGCTGAGTCTAAGGTCGGAGATTTTGAACCGGATTGCCGTGGAGGTTGTGGAGGCCAGGGGTGGGACTGGCCGGCACCGGGCGGTTTTCCAGACTGCGGAACGGGCTTTGCGGACAGAACCGGCTGTTCGGTCCGACGGATACGCTGAGGGGCAGAGTTATCAATGGGAACGGGAGTATGAATCGGAGTTTCAGCGGGATGCGCGGGGGTATATCACCATAGACCGGCGTTTTTATATGCCCGTGGTGAGGAATGTACCGGTTTTTCCGGATCGGGATATCAAAGTTGGGGATTCCTGGAGCGCTGAAGGACACGAAATGCACGATTTTCGGGATAGTTTCGGCATTTCCGAGCCTTACCGGATTCCTTTTACGGCGAATTATACTTTTTTAGGGGAGCAGGAATGGAAGGGGAGGCCGTATCCGGCCTTTTCGGTGTCCTACCGGATATTTTCGGAGCCTAATCCTGTGGCGGGCAGGATATGGCCGCGGCGTATCCTGGGGGCCTCGGATCAGAGGGTGTTCTGGGATTTCGCTCTGGGTCAGGCTGTGGCCTATACCGAAACCTTCCGCATGATCTTTGAGCTTTCCGACGGGCGGACCGTGGAATATTGCGGGACCGCTGAGGCTGAGATTGTTGAGTCGCCCCGTATGGATAAGGAACAGGCGGTACGGGACATTAACCGGGATATCGCAGACCTGGGCATAGCCGACGCTTCGGCGCGGATTGTGGACGAGGGGATAACCATCAGCCTGGAAAATGTGCAGTTTCAGGCGGAATCGGCGGTACTTTTGCCGGAAGAGCGGGCTAAGCTGGCTAAAATCAGCGAGATACTGCGACGATATCCGAACCGGGACATCCTGGTGGGCGGCCATACGGCGCTGGCGGGGACTGAGGCGGGGCGGATGCAGCTTTCCCAGGATAGGGCTGCCTCGGTGGCGGAGTACCTGATCGCCGGGAAGGTGCGGGGACCGGAGCGGATGGTGGTCCGGGGTTACGGCGCTGAAAAGCCCCTGGGGGATAACCGTACCGAGGCAGGACGGCGGAGGAACCGGCGGGTGGAAATTACCATACTTGAAAACTAAGCTCTGATGTGGTATTACCATACTACCGATGAATTATTCTAATCCGGCAAATCTTGCCGTCCTAGCATGTCCTGGTGGGGAAGTATTTGCCGATGAAGTGATCCTTCATCTGAAAAAGTACTACCGTCATAAATACGATGCAACCGTGTCCGATCTGGTTCGGCAGTACAATATGAACACCGATGACGTGGTCCGGCAGATCAACTTTATCAACGATGCGGGGCCCCTTACATCCCTTGCCCAGGGGGGCTTCCTCAAGTACCACACACCCCAATTCAAGGTTCCCGCCCGGTTTACCATGTTTCCCAACGGGGAGCTTAAAGCGGAAATTCTGGAATCTATCCGGGGGAAGGACATTTATATCGTCCAGGATGTGGAAAATCGCTATCCCCTGAGTTTTAATGACGGCAGCCTGACCAGGGCGCTTTCGATCAACGATCACCTGATGAGTATATTTGTTACCGTGGATGCGGTAAAACAGGCCGGGGCCGATAGGGTTACCCTGGTAATCCCCACCTACCCCTATTCCCGGCAGCACAAGCGGAAGGGGCGGGAAGGGCTTACCGCCAGCAGGGTGGGGGGTATCCTGGAATCCCTGGGGGTGAACCGGATTATCACCCTGGATATCCATTCCCGGGAAATCGTAAACGCCTTCAAATTTATGCGACTGGAAAATCTCCATGCCAGTTATCAGATTATACGGCAGCTTTCCAAGGTTACGGAGATTCGCGGGGACGATCTGGTGGTGGTTTCTCCGGATACCGGGGCGGTGGACCGGAACAAGTTTTACGCTACGGCCTTTAAAAAACCCCTGGCGCTGCTGTACAAGGAACGGGACTATTCCCGGGTAACCAAGGACGCCATGGAAAACAATATTTCCGAGATTAAGCTCCTGGGTAATGTTTCGGGGAAGACCGTGTTTATGGCCGACGATATGCTGGGTACCGGGGGTACCCTCCTCAAGGCCATGCAATTTCTCAAGGATCAGGGGGCCCGGCAGGTAATTGCCGCCATCAGCCTTCCCATGTTTTCCGGAAACGCTATCACTTATTTTGACCAGGCCTACAAGGACGGTCTTTTTTACCGCATCATCGGGACCAACGCGATCTACCAGGAAGAGCTCTTGAAGCGTGAATGGTATGTGAGCGTGAATATCACCAAACTGTTTGCCCAGACTATTTCCCGGCTCCATCAGGGCCTTTCCCTTAGTTCTCTTCTGGATAATCGGGCTATCATAGAAAAACGCCTCGCAGATAACCGGTCCTTATGAGTTCTCTCCGGACCATACTCTGCGCCGACATCGGTACATCATCCCTAAAAGCCGCTCTTATCGATACGGATGGTCATTCCCATGGTTTTTCCCGGGAGGCCTATGTTGCCGCCGGAAGTACCGGACCGGTAACGGCGGACCACTGGGAGCGGGCTTTGGCGCGGGCCCTGGGGGTACTCCTTGCCCAGGCCGATGTATGCAAACCTGATGCAATCTGCGTATCCGGAAACGGTCCCACCCTGGTTCCCCTGACTAAGAACGGTGAAACCCTGGCCTCCCTGCACTGGTACCAGGGGCCCCTGGGTACTACTGCCCCGCAGAAGGAGGGGGCCCCCGCGATACGGTCCTTCTTTCTGCCCCATGCGCTGCGCTTTCTCCGGGAACATCCGGGGGATTATGAAAAAACCCGGTATCTTTTTTCCGCCCAGGAATGGCTTTCCTGGCGCTTAGGGGCGGATGCGGTGACGGCGCTCCCCGCATCCTACGGGCCCTATTACTGGGACGCCGCCCAATGCGGCATACTGGGTTTGGATATGGGGAAGTTCCCTCCCTTTGTGGACCTGGGGACCGTTATAGGCCGTCTTGCTCCGGAGGCGGTCCGCCGTTTAAGCGGTTTGGCCGGGGGCTTCCCGGAGGAACGGCTGCCCATGGGGATACCCATCATCGCCGGGGGTTCCGACTTTATCATGGCCCTCATCGGGACCGGGACGGTTGAGCCGGGCATGGTTTGTGACCGGGCGGGTACCTCCGAGGGGATAAACTTTTGCGCAGGGAACGTCGTTACAAATAGTGCGGAGCTTCGGGTTTTGCCCCACGTGAATCCTGGTTACCGGAATATCAGTGTTATCATCCCATCATCGGGGCGGCTCTTTGAGCGGTACCGGACCCTGAGCGGTCAGGAACAGCGTCCCTACGAGGATACCCTGGCGGAACTTATTCCCGAAGGCAGGATCCTGGATCCGGCGGAACTGGGACAGGCGGTACTGATGGCCATGGGTTTTGAGGTGAGGGCCGCCATGGACACCCTGGGCCGGCATGGGTTTCCGGTATCGGAGATGCGCCTTTCCGGAGGGCAGAGTAAAAGCCGCCGCTGGAATCAGCTCAAGGCGGATCTGACCGGTTCTGCCCTGTTGGTTCCGGAACAACGGGATGGCGAGTTGGCCGGGGACGCGGTTCTGGGGGCCATAGCCCTGGGGGAAGCGGCGGATTTGCGGGAAGGTATAGGGCGGATTGTGCATATACAGGAACGATACATCCCGAACACCCATACTGCGGCGATTTACGGACAGCGCTTTCAGAACCGCCGGGAACTGCGGGATAGGGTAGGGGAGGCGCTTCATGAAGTATTATAAACTTCCCGCCAAAATATCGGCCCTCATCTTTGACATGGACGGAACCCTCTACACCCACGATGCGTACCTTCGCTTTCAGATCGACAGCCCCATTGAACGGCTTGCCAATATCCGGGGGCTCAGTTTTGAAAAAATGAAGGAAGAAATTGCCGGATTCCGCCGTCATTGGGCGGAAACACACGGGGGAAAACAGGTAAGCCTGGGTAATCTTTTTAAGGAAGCCTTTGGTATTTCCATTGAAGAGAGCATACGCTGGCGGGAGGAACTCTACGAACCTGCCCAATACCTTAAGCCGGACCTCAAACTCCGGGAAACCCTGGCCTCACTTTCAGCATCATCCCTTACCCTGGGGGTGCTCACCAATAACCCCGTTCTGGTGGCCCGGAAGACCCTGGCCTGTCTGGGTGTGGAGGACCTTTTCCCGGTAATAGTCGGCCTGGATACCTGCGGCGTCTCCAAGCCCCACGAAAAGCCCCTGCGCAGGGCCGCGGAACTGCTTGGCGCCCCTGTTGAAGCCTGTGTTTCCATCGGCGACCGCTACGACATCGACCTTGCGCTGCCCCTGGAACTTGGTATGGGGGGCATCCTGGTAGATGGGGTGGAGGATGTGTACAAAGTTCCTTCCATTTTGCCCGGAGGAACGGCCTAAGCTTGACCGTTCCGGTTTTTCATGCCACCCTTAACCAATGAACCTTGACGATTTCGCGGCAGCCATGGCGAATATCTGTTCCCATAGCCTTGTTGCCCCCGGACGGCCTCTGGTGTGGACCATCATTGCCAACCCTAAGGCGGGGGGCTTTACCATCGGTTCCCGGTGGAAGCGGCATTACGCGGCCTTGAAAAGTTATATGGAGAAGGCGGCAGCCAATCCTTTGCGGGAAAATGCGGGGCCGTCCCAAGCTGCTCTGGATGCCGACCCGGGCAGGGGCAGCCTCGGCAGGCTGGGGCTGGTCCCTACCACGGGGCCGGGAACTGCGGGCAAAATCGTCAAGGCCCTTCTGGATGATGCGGTTTCGGCCCATGGCGGAAAGCAGTCCCCCTTCAATCTTATCCTTACCGCCGGGGGGGACGGGACCAGTCTGGAAGCTCTGACGGCGCTTTATTCGGCGCCGGCGGCCCTGCGTGCAAACTTTGGCGTGCTCAGGCTTCCCATGGGGACCGGTAACGACGGCGCCGATGGCCGGGAACTGGAAAACGTGCTGGGCCGGCTTATATATCCTTCGAAGATCGAATACGCCCGGGCGGTACGGCTTACCACGGCTACGCCGCGGAAGGGTCCCTTCCTGGCCTTCAATATCCTTTCGGTGGGCCTGGATGCCTTTGTTACCCATATGACCAATAAGATGAAGGGTAAGCTGCCCGGGGACTCCTACAAGCTTTGGGTGGATATCGCCTCCCTGCTCTACGACCGGATCTACCGGGTGGGTCCCATGGATGTTTCGATATACGATGAGGCGGGCCGTCAGGTGGAGAGCTTTGACGAGCGGGTTCTTCTTTTAGCGGTGGGCGCCACCGGCCACCGTAGCTACGGTTCCAACAAGCGGATACTCCCGGATGATCGTAACGTTTGTGTGGTTGAGCAGATGTCCCTGTTCCGCAAGGTGGCGTTGAAGGGACTTTTTACCACCGGGGAGCATATCCACAAGCCGGAATCAAAGCTGTTCAACGCCCACCGGGTGGAGTTCCGGGGCGAAAACCCCATCCTGGCCCAGATGGACGGAGAAACGGTGCTGCTCAAACCGGAGGACTTCCCCGCCGCCATAGAGCTGACCGAACTTGCCATACCGGTACTTACGTAAGCCGATCTTTTAACAGTTTTACTGTTTCTTCGAACTGCCCCAGCTTTTCCCTGGTCAGTTTTATAAAAAAGTTATCCTCCACCTTTCCTGCCACCTGATCCATCTCTTCTTTGTTGCGGTAGGTGATGTTCCGGAAGGGGTCGTGGAAGTCCTTGGCCCGGCTGCAGTAGACCTGATCCGCAACCCAGCGCTGGGTTTCCAGGGTGTGGTCCAGTTCTGTGATAAAGGCGCCGGTATTGGCAGGCCCCTTACCCTGGAGGTATGTCAGGATCCCCCATGCGTGGCGGGCCTTATCCAGGGGATAGGCTGCCCAAAATTCGTCGTAGGCTTTGTGGATAGCTGTCCAGCTGTCCAGCCTGCCCTCCCGGATTTGGGCGCGCAGATTATCGACACGGAAGGCGGGAGCGATTTGGCCGCCCATGTTTACCCAGTCTGTAACCCGATTAGTATTACTACCGGATCCTTCCATTTCGGCGGCGAGCCCTGCAAAGGAAAGGCCCGGGTTTGCTTCCATGTAGGCAATGAGGGTCTTTCCGGCGTAGAAGCGGAGCATCTCCCGGTAGGCGGCGCGGGCTTTTCGGGGTTTGAGGAGTACCGCCTGCCGCTTATGTTCCAAGCCCGGGGCGGGGATCTCCCCGTCGGCATTATCTTTCGGCTCCACGGGCTGGCCCGCAGCTTCCAGCCAAGTTTCCATCTGCCCAAGGGCGGCGATGATTTCCTCCGCCGTGTCCGGGGCCAGGTAGTCCGTCTCGATGTGCTGGACCTTGGTAACCCGTTTGTCCCGGTCCGTGGCCTTCCAGGAATTCCGCTCCAGGGCGTAGAGATTGTACATCCAGAAATAGGCGGGCATCACCTCCAGCCGGTCCTTCTGCACATTGTTGTTCACCAGGGAGAAGGGGAGGGTGATGTTGAGCTCCCGGGGGTAATCCCCCTTGGCAATGATAACAAAACCGGCAAAGCGGCTGGAATGTTTCAGGCTTACCGAAAGACCCGGCCAGAAACCGCGGCCCGCACGGATCTCCCCGTCATTAGCCCTGCTGTTGTGGTTGGACCCGATGGTCGACCCTGCGGCGAGATTGGAAAGCCCCTGAACCAGGGCGGCGATGAGGAAAGAATTGTTGTGGTGCTGTTCATGGATGGGGAAAATCAGGTTGTTAAGAATTTCGCAGCAGGAGACGGTGGAATTATCCCCCAGGACGGAATGGATCAGCCGGGCGCCGTACTTGAGGTTGCTCCGCCTGCCCATGACAAAGCGCACCGCCTTGGAACCGTAGAAGGCGTGGCATGCGTAACCCACAATGCCGTTTATCATCTCCACCCCTTCCCCGATCTGGCTGGGTTCATCCTCCGATGAAAGGATAGACAGGTTCTTGAGCTTATTGGCCCCCTTGATATAGGCCGCTTCCCCCACGGCCACATCCTTAATTACCCCGCAGCTTTTTATAACCGACCCGGAACCGACTATCCCATAAAGCCCGCGCCTGCTGTCGTAGTTTTTCTGTGTAATGTCCCGTAGTTTTTCTGTCAATTCCGTATCATCCCGGTAGCAGGCCCAGAGATAGGCGTCGGCGCATATCATATCCGTGAAGGCCAGGATGGACCGGCCCCCCGCTTCGTTCATCACATCGATCCAGACCCGGATATCCTCATCCTCACCGTCCTTGATTACCCCGTTGCCGAATTTTGCGTGGTTGGTGGTCTGCATCTCGTCTATCCGGGAAAGGATAACCCGGTCGCCGATGATGTAGTGGGAAATGAAAGGACAGTCCTGGATGGTGGTATTGTCCCCGATGTCGCAGGAAATCACCGTACTGTTCCGTATACCCACAGGGATGTTGTAATCGTGGTGCCGCAGGAGCATTTCCTGCAGCGCCCCCAGGCGTATAAGCCCGTAAAAGTTTGAATTCCGGATCAACGCCGGATCAAAGGGATCGCTTACCAAAAAATTATCCCAATCGGAACAGAAGTTATCGTTCTTAACCAGGATTTCTATTTCCTGGACCTTGAGCTTGCGCCAGGTCCTTTTCGGTCCCCGGATCTGCTCATTCCGCAGCCAGTATTCGTCCTTCCCCGCCGGGATATATGCCGGGGGAATAAAATCATAACCATAACGTTCAGGCGCCTGCGCCGAAATTTCAGTCATTATCTTCTCCTTCGCTTTACTCTTCCTTCAGTTCTTTCCGTAATATCTTAACCACAAAGGGAATAGTAAAAAAGAAGGAGGCGATATCCGAAGCGGGCTGGCTTAGCTGTATTCCCAGGAGGCCGAACAGGGCCGGGAAGATCAGCAGGAAGGGCAGCAGGAACAGGCCCTGGCGGGACAGGGCCAGGAGGCTTGCTATCCGGGCTTTGCCCATGGTCTGGGTCATCATGTTGCAGAGGACTACCCATCCCAGGAAGGGCATGGCGATGCAGTGGAAACGAAGGTACCGGACGCCGATGGCGATAAGTTCCGGGTCATCCTTACGGAACAGGGAGATTATCTGCGGGGCGAAGATGGCCATAAGCAGGGCGAGTATTGTCATGGCGATGGTGGCGAACCGGGCGCAGAACCAGAAGGCTTTTTTTACCCGGCCGTAGAGTTTTGCGCCGTAGTTAAAGCCGCATACGGGCTGGAAACCCTGGCCTATTCCCAGCACCGTCGAACCGGCGATAATGCCGAGCCGGTTTACAATGCTTATGGCCGCGATGGCGGCATCCCCGTATACCCCCGCAAGGTGGTTGATCAGTATCGTGGCGGCGCTCTGCAGTCCCTGTCTGAGCAGGGAAGGGATGCCTCCCCGGGCAATTTCAAGGTAGTTTTTGATGCTGGGGGAAAAGTGTTTAGGGTTAATACGGATATTACCCTTTTTCGTACAGCCCACCAGGAGGACGATGCAGCCAACGAACTGGCTTATGGCGGTTGCCAGGGAAGCCCCAAGAACCCCCAGATGCAAGCCGAAGATAAACAGGGGGTCCAGGATGATATTGAGGACCGCCCCGGCGATCATACCGAACATGGCGTAGAAGGAACTGCCCTGAAAACGGAGCTGGTTATTCAAAACCTGGGAAGCGGCCATAAAGGGGCCGCCGATGAGGATGAACAGCATGTAGTCCAGGGCATGGGGAAGAATGGTGGGGGTTGACCCTAAAGCCAGGGATAGGGGGTTGATAAAAATAAGCCCCACGATTGCTATGGTCCCCGTGGCGATGAAGCTGCTGATGAAGCCCGTGGCTGCCATCTGGGAGGCCTTATCAAAATGCTTGGCCCCTAATTCCCGGGAAATATAGTTCCCCGAACCTTGGCCGAAGAGGAAGCCCAGGGCCTGGATAATCGCCATCAGGGGGAAAACTATCCCCACGGCGGCCACCGCGCTGGTCCCCAGGGAACTGACAAAATAGGTATCCGCCAGGTTGTAGATGCCGGAGATCATCATAATGATCACGCTGGGAATACCCAGGCTCACCACCAGTTTTTCAACCGGGGCAGTGGTCATGTGGTGTAATTTTTCATCCTGATGATTTTGGTGTTCTTCCATTTTATATCAGACCAGTATATGCCTTCCGGCCCTTTTATGCTATTATCCCTGTTACAATTATGGAAAAGAAGTCTTTCATACACCATGCTGGGGAAGCAGGCCGAAAAGCCCTGAAACCGGCCTTCACCACCGCACGGTTCCTGCTTTGCATCATGATTCCCGTCTCCTTTGCGGTGCTGATCCTGGATTGTTCGGGGGTACTCTACTACATTGGCCGGTTCCTGGGGCCCATGATGCACTATCTGGGTTTGCCCGGGGAAGCGGCGCTGGCGCTGATCAGCTCGATTTTTGTTAATATTTATTCCGCCCTGGCGGTGATAGGAACCCTGGATCTGACCGGCCGGGAGCTTACGATCCTGGCGACCATGTGCTTTTTAGCGCATAATTTCTTCGTGGAATGTGCGGTGATGAAAAAAACCGGCTCTTCCATGGTCAAAATGGTCTTTTTACGTCTTTTCAGCGCCATCCTTGCCGGTTGGGTCCTTCATTTTATCCTTCCCGCTGAACTGGGAAGACCCGTCCATGGGGCCGCAGCCACCGAAGCCGGTCTTGTTGGGACCCACGGCATTGGCTTGAACCTTGCGAGGCTTCCGGCGGTACTCAAGGTATGGCTTATAGAAACACTTATTAATATACTGCGCATTTTTCTCATTATTCTGGGTATCATGTTTATCCAGAAACTCCTGGACGAGTTCGGCGTCATGCGGCTCCTGGGCCGTGTTATGGCCCCCCTGATGAATGTGTTCGGCCTGCCGGAGCATACGGGGTATCTGTGGATGGTGGTAACCCTGGTTGGCCTGGCCTATGGTTCGGCTATACTTATAGAGGAAGTTGAAATCGGGGCTGTTTCAAAAACAGATGCGGACCTCTTTAACCATTACGCAGGCCTAAGCCACTCCCATCTGGAGGATACCCTGCTCTTTATGTCCATCGGCGTCCCCTTCTTTTGGGCCGCCATCCCCCGGTTTGTCCTGGGAACCCTGGCGGTATGGCTGGAACGGCTTCGCCGTTACCTGGTGATGCGTTCCTACCGGGTACGGGTTGAGTAGCGGCTCTCGGGAAAATGAATTTCGTAGCCATGGATTTTGAAACTGCAAAATACTCCCGGGAAAGCGCCTGTGCCATTGGGTTGGTACGGTTCCTGGATGGGAAAGCGGGGGAGAGTTTCTATTCCCTGATACGGCCGCCCATTCTCTACATCCGTCCTGATTTTACGGAGATCCACGGCCTTACGGTTGATGATGTTAGGGATGCTCCCACCTTTGCGGATCTTTGGGACAGGACCATACTACCCTTCATTGGCAACTTCCCCCTGGCGGCTCACAACGCCCCCTTCGACATGGGAGTACTGCGGGCGGTATTGGAATGGTATGAGCTTTCGGTTCCCCGGTTGAATTATTTTTGTACCCTGGTCCTATCCAGAAATGTATGGCCCAGCCTGAAATCCCACAGCCTCCCCCGGCTTGGGGAGCATTTCGGCATAAACTATGAAGCCCACAATGCCCTGGACGATGCCCGTACCTGCGGCGATATTACCTGTCTTGCGGCGCAGAAAATTGGCAGTCCTAACCTGAAGGAGCTGCTCCACACCGCACGGGTGAGGATGAATGTGCTAAGCTAGGTATTATTATTGCGGAATATCGGACCATGCCAGAAGGCCGGGGGTCAGAACGGCTCAGAGCGTAAATAGTGAAATAATCAAATTAGGGGAACTGGCGGCCGAAGGCGGCGAGCCCCCCGCAAGAATAGTAAGCTCCGCAGAGGCTCATTTCATTCAACTAGTACAAAAGCAAACCGATTTGTCATTTCATTATGGTCCTTAACTACCTGAATCGGATAACCGGCATTATGGGCGGTCTGATATATATCAATACCCATAGCATCGGCACCGGGTCTGGATTTAATTTTATTGACGCATTTTACACGAGTACCTTCAGCCATACAGTCTTTACATAAAATACATGAACCGTACTGCAGCAGAAAAGTTTTATAATACCCCGCAAGAAATATTGCGCGTTCTAACTCAGAAAGCTTTGACATCAGTTTATGGTGATCCTCTTGGTCCACCGATTGCATTGGAAAATGAAAAATAATTGCGTTATCATATCCATAAATCATTTCACGGCATTCTTCGACAGAAGGTACCGCTGGGGGGCAGCTGCCATTTTTCCCATAATTCTTACATCCGAATTGGCAATGGAACCTAACCCATTGTGCAACAATAATATTTTCCCGGGGGACTATCCATTTATAATCAGTAAGGCCATAGGATTTGATGATCTGATCAACTTGGTCTTTGTTATTCATAATTATATTTCCTTTTTATAGCTAATTACAAAAAATTATTCAGCTTGGTTGCATCCCGCAGCTCCGTATACAAATCCCGTATAACAGGCGGTCCCTGTATATTCCGGCCGATATCCGTTGGCTGGTACTCTTCCGGGGGTATGTTAAAGGGTTTCGTCCCTACAATTTTGCTATTACCTTCCGCAGGGGAAGCACACTGGCCGGTTCCACCGAAAGTTCATCAATACCGGTTTCTATAAAAAATTTGGTGAGGGTCTTGTCGGCGCCGAGGCTGCCGCAGATACCAACCGGAATCCCCGCCTTATGGGCGTTGTCAGCGGTGAG
Organism: Treponema primitia ZAS-1; assembly: GCF_000297095.1. Classification (NCBI taxonomy): domain Bacteria; kingdom Pseudomonadati; phylum Spirochaetota; class Spirochaetia; order Treponematales; family Treponemataceae; genus Treponema; species Treponema primitia. The sequence goes on from NZ_AEEA01000048.1 coordinate 30,559, forward strand.
TTTAATGAGCCGCAGTATTGCCTCGTGGTGTATGTCGCAAAATTCACTTAATGCATCGTTTTGACGGTCTATGGCAAGCGTATATTGGGTCAGGTCATTGGTACCTATGCTGAAAAATTCAGCCTCCTTTGCCAGGAGATCGCTTATTACGGCGGCGGCGGGGGTTTCAATCATGATCCCCAGGGGTACCTTTTCGTTAAAGGCAATTTTCTGCGCCCCCAGTTCCTCCCGTACTTCAGCGGCGATGGCCTTTGCCCGCAGTAGTTCTGTTACCGAACAAATCATGGGAAACATGACGGCGGCATTACCTGCAGAGGAGGCCCGGTAAATTGCCCGGAGCTGGGTCTTAAACAGTTCAGGCCGGGTCAGGCAGATCCGTATCGCCCGCATTCCCAGGGCGGGGTTTTCTTCTTCGGGGAGACCGAAATAGCCGGCCTGTTTGTCGGCGCCTATGTCCATGGTACGGATTATTACCTGTTTACCCTTCATCTCTTCCAGGACCCGCTTATAGCTTTCATACTGGGTTTCTTCATCCGGATAGTCTTCGCGGCCCAGGTAGAGAAATTCACTGCGGAAAAGTCCTATCCCTTCAGCGTCCCCCAGGAGCGCCGCTTCCACATCAGCAACAGAGCCGATATTGGCAAAGAGCTGTATTCTTTTACCCCCCGATGTTATTGTCTCCCGGCCCCGGTACTTCTCCATGGCCTGCCGTTCTTCTTCAAGCTGTTCATGCTTTTTATTAAATTCTTCGATAAGCTCCGGTCCGGGATCAACGCAAAGAACCCCGGTCTCGCCGTCTATTGCCGCAATAGTACCCGCAAGCCCCGCAGAAAGGGATGGCCCGAAACCTATGATTGCAGGAATTCCCATGGTCCGGGCAAAAATGGCGGTATGGGAATTGGTCGCCCCTGCCCGGGAAACCAGGGCCAAAACTTTTGAGCGGTCAAACTGAGCGGTTTCGCTGGGACTAAAATCATCGGCGGCAAGTATAACCGGATCGCTTCCCGCGGCAGCATCCATCCAGGTACCGGACAGTATCGCTATCACCCGGTTAGTCACGTCCCGTATATCCACAGCCCGGGCTTTCATGTAATCATCATCCATGTCGGCAAAATCCTGAGCTAAGGCGGAACCGGCCTCCATGACCGCATATTCCGCGCAAAGCCGCTGGTTTTCGATAATGTCAATAATAGGCTGATAAAAATCCGGGTCCGAGAGCATCATACTGTGAATATCAAAAACCAGGGCGTTTTCCTTGCCTATCTTTTCCGCCATGGTTCTGGAAAGTTCCTCCAGTTGTACGGCGGCGGTTTCTCTGGCTGCATTAAAGCGTTCGATTTCGGCGATAACTTCGGTGATGGGTTTTTTTTCTATCGAATAATGGGTACGTTCAAGAAAGGTCAGCTTTCCAACCGCTATACCGCCGCTTACTCCCTTACCCTGCAGTGTGATCATGCGCTTACCCCAAAATGTTTTAAAAGAATTGTTTCCGCTTCTGCGTTCCATAGTCCTTGGTTGGCGGCGCAGCTTTTATGCAGTTCCGCAAAAAGCGGTTCCTTTTCACCGAGTTTTTCAAAATCCGCAAGGGCGGTTAAGGGCATATTGATATGGGTGTAGGTAACGATTTTTCCCGCCCGTAAGTCCGGCAGATTCATCACCGAAGATGCAACGGCGTCAAGGCCGCATATATGGGTTACCATGACCGCAGGACGGATTTTCTTTTCCGAGGACAGCCTGAGCGCTTCCTTTAGATCTTCGGTGTTGCCCCCGGTACTTCCCAGGATGTGTGTGCTGGTATAATGGCAGTTATAGAGATTCATCATGGCGGAAAAGTTTTTATCCGAAGGACCGGCAAAAAAATTAAGGCAGCCGTCAAAAGCCATAAGCCGGTCGCCCAGCTCCGCAAGCTCCCGGATGGGAGCATAGACAAATACATCATCGTAGCCCTTACCGCCGGTGATATCCATAAGAGTTTTATACTGATCGTCAAAATTACGGGGATTTACATAGTACAGTTCAACGCCCTGTTTTTTTGCCAGTTCAGGTGGGATAAGTTTTTTTGCCCGTTCAAGACGGCCGTCATCAACATCGGTAACAATTATTCTGCCTGGCTTATTGCCGCCGTACAGGGGATACTCAACCGCCCCAAGCCCCATGGGGCCGGCCCCGCCGAGGATAAGCACATTACCCCCTTCTTTGATATCCGTGGCATGACTGTAATTCTGCTTGTTGGTGTGGTACATAATATGGTAGCCGCCTATGATACAGCTTACCGGTTCGGCCAGGGACGCATAAAAGTAGGCGTCCCCGTTATAATGAAGGAGGCAGCCTAATTCCATTACCTCATTGGGAAGAATACAATACGTTGTATCCCCGCCGAAAAATTCGTAGGAATAGCCCGGGGAGGCTAAGCTTCCCTTGTAATTAAGAGCGGGCTGTTGGGCAAATTTTTCACCCGCCTTGAATTCCCCGCTCCATTTTGAACCGACCTTTACGATATCCCCGGCAAATTCATGGCCGATGATAATAGGATTGGTATCCACATTCTGCGGACAGCGTTTGTGTTTTTTCCCCTGTTTCGTAAGCTTGTAGGTGGACATACAGATGCTGTCGCTGATTATTTTAACGAGAATCTCGTCATCCCTTATTTCAGGAAGTTCAAATTCTTCCAAACGAAGATCGTCCGCTCCGTAGAGCCTGACCGCTTTTGTTTTCTGTCCCATGATATAACCCCTTTAATTAATTTTTTGCAGTTCGACTTGCTTTAAAAGTTCATTTACCAGATCCCGTGCGGGTGGCCTGGTACCTTCGGTTGTACAGGCGCCCGCAGAGGCGGCCATGGCCAGGGCGAAACACGCTTCGGCGCCGAGGCCTTTCTCAAAACCATATACCAGGGCGCCTACCATACTGTCTCCGGCGCCGACACTTGATTGTACCTTCACCGGAAGCGCAGGGCTCTTCCATGTACCTTGAGGACTGATAAAGAGCGCCCCCTCCGGTCCCATGGATAGGCATACCAGGCTGACCCCCCGTTCAAGTAATTGTTTGCAGAGCTGAATTAAAACCGTTTCGGAAGCCTCCCTGTCCTCCATGTTGAATAACTTTAGGAGTTCAAAGCGGTTTGGTTTAATAAAATTCGGAACTTCCGTCCTGATCGATGTAAGGGCTTTTTCCAACGCTTCGCCATCGGCATCCAAAAATACCGCCGCTCCGTTTTTCCGCAGTAGGGCGCAAAGTTTCTTATAGGTGTCCTTTTGTAAACCCCTGGGGAGACTCCCGGAAAGAACAAAAAAATTTCCTCTGGTTCCAAAACCAAGTAATTTTTTTTCCAGAGTCTCATATTCTTCTGCTGTTATTTCCGGCCCCGGTTCGTTTAATTCGGTTAAGGAGCCTCCTTTATCAACAAGCTTAAGATTGGTACGGGTCACCGATGCGATCCGCACAAAATCATGGGCCAGTCCCTGTCCTGCAATCCGCGCCAGGAGTTCATCCCCGGCGCCGCCACCTGCAAAACCGGCAGCCATGCTGTTACCCCCCAGGGCCTGAATCATGGCGGACACATTTACCCCCTTGCCCCCGGCGTCAAGACGTACATCCTCAAGGCGGTTCAGGCTGTTGGGCCGCATTACATCTACCCTGGCGGTCTTGTCCAGCGCAGGATTTACGCTTACCGTAATGATCATGACGGCTCTCCGCAGAGCATTTTATACATATCATCAACCGTACCTTCCCTGACAAGCTTCTTGACGTCATCGCCGGTTTCAAGCTTATCCACCACATTCCCCATGATATCAAGGTGTTCGTCCCCCTTGGCGGCAATACCGATTACGAGGTACACTGGCGTTCCCTGCCAGTCTATGCCCTCGGGAAAGGCAAGCGCCACAATACCGGTGGAAATAATATCGACCTTGTAGGCTTCTTCTCCGTGGGGCAGGGCAATATGGTTGCCGATGCAGGTGGTAAAAGAATTATCCCGTTTGATCATCCCTTCGATATAGTGTTCAGTGGCGTATCCTGAATCCACCAGCATCCTTCCGCAGCGGCGTATAACGTCTTCCCGATCCGCCTTTGGCAGATTCATCAAAAGGTTTTCCTTTTTAAGCATTTCCATGGCAAACTCCTATTTTTTCAGTTTTTCTTTACTGTATTGGGTAAGGGTGTCGGAAATTTCCGCTTCCAATAACGCCCTAATTACCTTTTCATTACCTTCCCGGATCGCATCGAGAAAAGCCGGGACATCAATAAGGGCGCTTGATATGCCGCCCATCAATTCAGTTATTTCTGCAGGCGTCTTTTCGGGCAGGAGCATGACGACACAGCTTTTTGCGTTTTTAAAATAATCGGATTTGAATTTTTTTCCATTCGGTTCAATCACCGCAAACACCGGCATCGTCACCGCAGGGCTGCGGGTATGGAGTAATACAATCTGCAGATCGGGAATTACCTGGGTGGAAATATTTTCCCGTTCCATAAAACCGTTGTAAACAGATTCCCAGCCTTCGGGAGCAAAATGGGCGGCGGCAAAACGAGAAAGTTCTCCGAAACTGCAGTCATCATTTATTTTCTCAACCCTGAACCCGTCAAGCAGCTTTCGGGTCTGCCTGAAGATATCTTCAAGTACTATAATCTGTTCGCCAAGGGATTGATTTGCCCTTTGAGTAACCATTCCCCGATCAACAAAGGCATTTGCATTGATTGTATTTTGAATCTGCTGATAGTTTTCTTCCTGAAGGATGGGCTGGATTAAAACTAACGGCTTTCCGGTATCTTCCAGGGGAATTGTTGAAATAATAAAATCGGCCTTTTCCCAGGATTCCTTGTCATCCCAGCCGCAGACATCAAGTTCCAGTTGTCCGACAAAACGTTTGCGTATCTGCGCAGCTACCATATAGGACATCCCTATGCCGGCGACACATACAACCCCTGCCCGGAGTATCCGTTTCCTGATATTTTTCTCTCCAAGAGAGGAAAGGGCGGAGAGAAAATGTATCTCGATATAGGTGACTTCATTCACCGGAACTTTAAATCCAAGGTATTCTTCCAGGACCTTAACGGCGGCACAGGTTTTTTGAAAGACCTCAGGGTAATTGTGTATCAATTCTTCCTGAAGTGGGTTGGGGTCATCCAAACCTTCCTGTAATCTCGTTAAGGCCGATCCTAAATGTCTGCCCAGGAGCTGCACCAGTTTCTCATTTGTTTTAAGAACCGCAGCTTTGGACGGATCAAAGCTATCTATCATTTTTAAAGTCAGTGTCCGGATTAGTTCCCGCTGTTCAACGGAACCTGTTTCTACCGGGCTTTCCTGTTTGGCCCGGCAGGCCTGTATCCGGGAGGCCAGTCCCTGTATTTCTGCATTTCCGCAGTTTATCAAAAAATATTTGGAAATGTCATTTACCAATGTAAACGCAAGTTTTATCTGATAATCACCCTGGCTTTTGTTTTCACAGCTCAGCAATTTTCCTGCGCAAAAACGTTTTACCATCACCATCAGATAGACGGTAATCATGGCATAGGATTCGGCGGTCATCCATTCAAGTGTATCTCTGCGGCGCTTCAGAATCTCCCGTATCCCCTGTTCGATTTCATTGCCGGGAAAGGCAAACGCTGCGGTATAGGATTTAGCTCTCGTATCGCCGTCGGTGACAATGCGGCTTACCAGGGCGGCCCGTATTGCTTCCTCGGTCCCTTCGGGCATTACCCCAAGACCGCTTTTCCTGGTAAGCCCTATGCCGTGCCGCTTAAACCAGGGTTCCAGCTCATTAAGATCATTGCTGATGGTTGATTCACTAACCTTGAGCCGTTCGGCATAATAAAAAAGTTTCTGTATTTCTCCCGAGTTGGCAAGAATTTCGATAACCAGCAGCAGGAGACGTTCCCGTTTTGAATCCGGCTGGAGACCGTAGCCGGCAAGTGCGGTATGAATGCTTTCCCGTGCGTCTTCCCCGCCCGAAAATGCAATACCCCTTCCGGGGATGGAAACAAGCTCCGCCTGAAAAGAATTCAGAACGGAGCCTGCGGTTTCCAATTCCCGAAAAATCGTACGGCGGCTTGTTTCCAGCATTGCCGCCAGGGCGTCAATCTTTACCGGCTCTTTCGTATCACTCAATATTTCCAAGAGCCGTGCAAGCCGTGCCGAAATCCCTGCCAATACCATTTTATAAATTGGACGCCAGAAAAGCTTTTGCCGCGTCTATTGCCGCAGTCTCATCCTCACCTTCGGCGGTCAGCGTAAAGGTCTGCCCGCATTTGAGCCGCATCTTCATGATGCCGATAAGCTGTTTTGCGCTGGCGCTCTGTTCATCCTTTTTAATGGTGATAGTGCTTTTAAAAGCCTGCATCTGCTGGGCAAGAAGACCTGCGGGCCGCGCGTGAATCCCATTGGGATCGCTTATGGTGTGGGTGAATTGCTGCATACTATTCCCTTCCTTATTTTTTCAAGCTGGCAATAAGTTCCTCGTACTCAGGAGCGCCGAGGAAATCCGTAATCGTTACAAGGCGCGCCCTTGGGTTAGCGTCATGGGCCCGTCCGCCTAATTCTTTATGACAGACAATAATATCCGCATCCGCCGGGACTTCACTTACCGGGGAATGTACCACGGTAATTTCGGTAAACCCCGCAGCCAGTATTTTCTTGCGCAGTTTTGTTGCACCCATGGCGCTTGAACCCATACCTGCGTCACAGGCAAAGACTATTTTTTTGACCTTTACAGGGGAAGTATTCGTATTTTCCCAGGAAGTTTTTACTTCGTCAACACCGACGCCCTTTGATTCAGCCTTACTCGCCTTGACCTTCGCCTGTGTCGCTTCAAGATCCGCTTCATCCTTTCCGAAAACCTTAAGCAGTGCCATGGAGAGTACAAACGATACGGCGCCGCCCACCAGGATACCCAGAATATTGGGGATATATGCTCCTTTTGGGGTCATCATCAGTTCCGCAAAAATTGATCCGGGAGAAGCCGGCGCAATCAGGCCGCCCTTGAAAATACTTAAGGTAAGTACCCCGGAGAAGCCGCCGCCAATCATGGCGAGGATAAGTACGGGATTCATCAGCACATAGGGGAAGTAGATCTCGTGAATACCCCCAAAGAAATGAATTATTACCGCTCCGGGAGCGCTGCTTTTGGCGCTGCCCTTTCCTACGAGACTGTAGGCCAATAGAAGTCCCAGACCGGGACCGGGGTTTGACTCGATCATGTAATAAATAGATCTGCCCATGGCTTCTGCCTGCTGGGCGCCCAGGGGTGTAAAGACCCCGTGGTTTATCGCGTTATTGAGGAAGAGAATCTTTGCGGGTTCAACAAGGACTGAGGCAAAGGGTAAAAGATTGTGACCCACCAGCCAGCCGACACCGGCGCCCAAGGCATTGGTAATTCCTTCTGCAACAGGTCCGATACCGAGATAACAGATGATCGAGAGAATAGCGCCGATAATTCCCGCAGAAAAATTATTAACGAGCATTTCAAAACCTGCGGGAACGTGGCCGTCAATAGCTTCGTCAAATTTTTTAATACAATAACCACCCAGGGGACCGGCAATCATGGCGCCCAGAAACATGGGAATGCTGGCTCCCATGATGACGCCGATAGTTGCAATGGAACCAACCACACCGCCCCTGACACCGCCGCCTGTCAGCTTTCCGCCGGTATACCCTATCAGGAGGGGTAATAAATACGAAAGCATCGGTCCTACCATCGCCCCCAGTTTTTCATTGGGAATCCAGCCCGTAGGGATAAAGAGGGCGGTGATGAGCCCCCATGCGATAAATGCTCCCAGATTCGGCATGACCATAGCGCTTAGTGAGCGTCCAACTTTTTGAACAGCCTGTTTCATTACAACCTCCATAATATTTTCGTCTGAATTGATCCTAGCAGAGAAAATTCGGGATTGCAAGAAAAACACCATGAGATTTGGCACAGGAGGGGGGCGCCAAAATTGGACAGAGTTTCTGAGCTACGGCAAAACCCGTTTCCGGTCCCTGGGGAACAGACTTGCTTCCTTTACGTTTGCCAGTCCCAGTATCTTCTGGGTGAGCCGTTCGCAGCCTATGGCGAAGCCGCCGTGGGGGGGACAGCCGTATTTTAAAAGCGTTATATAATTCTCCATATCTTCCGGTTTTAGACCAAAACGGGGGAGCACCTCCAGGAAGGCGTTGTAGTCATGCTGGCGCTTCCCGCCGGTGGTAATCTCCAGGCCGCGGAACAGGCAGTCGAAGCTCATGGTGGAGCTTGCCTTACCGTCCCCCAGATCCAGGGGGTAGGTGTAGAAGGGCCGGTGCCGGCGGGGGAACTGGTTTACAAAGATAAGCTCTATACCGTGTTCCCGGCCGGCCCAGGCACAGAGGAAGCGCTCAGCCTCGGGGTTGATGTCGAAGATTTTTCCGCTGCCCCCCTTGCTTTTCGCAGCCTCGGAAGTGGCGATTTTCATAGCCTCATCGTAGGGAACCGTGGGAGCTTTGGAAACCAGGGCAGGGTCGGGGACCGTAGAGTTCCAGGCGGCCACATCATTACTGTTTTTGCGGATCACTTCCTCAAAAACATGGGCCAGGACTCCCTTTTCAAGTTCTATCAAATCTTTTTCCGATTCGATGAACCCCATCTCCACATCCAGGGAAACATATTCGTTAAGGTGCCGGGGGGTGTCGTGTTTTTCCGCCCGGTATGCCGGGGCAATTTCGAAGACCCGCTCCAGGCCGCTGGCAACCATGGTTTCCTTATAGTACTGGGGGGATTGGGCCAGGCAAACCTTCCGGTCAAAGTATTCTACCTCGAAAAGCTCGGTACCCCCCTCGGTGCCTCCCGCCACAAGCTTGCTGGTTTTTATTTCCGTAAAATCCTGACCCCGCAGGTATGCTGCAAAGGCTTCGATGATGGTGGCCTGGACTTTAAAAATAGAGCGGATCTTCGGATTCCGCAGGGATAGTGTGCGGTTATCAAGTATCGATTCCAGCCCGGTTTTAGCAACATCCCCGTTCACCTGGTAGGGCAGATCAGGTGCGGCCCGGCTGATGATTTCCAGGGATGTCACCCGCAGTTCCGTTCCGCCCGGGGCCTTTTCGTTCAGCGCAGGGATACCCCGCGCCCGGATCACCGATTCCAGGGTCAAATTGGGTTTTTCGGTATCTTGTAATACAAGTTGTAATACACCGGAACGGTCCCGGAGTATCACAAAGGTGATACCCCCCAATTCCCGGATACGGTGGACCCAGCCGGAAACTTCCGCTTCTTCGGTAAACTTGCCTTCCAATATGTCCTTCGCGAGTATACGCACAATTCCTCCCATTGCTCTCAGAAACAATTGTTTAAGTATATCAGATTATCGGGGAAGATTTAATCCCCCTTTTTCTTGACCGCGTTAAAAATGGCGTTTATAATAAGGAAGAAATTAAGGAGGCACGGTATGTCGTTGAAGGAAGTGAGTTTTCCGTCTTATAACGGGAGAGATACGGTTAAAGGGTGGGTATATACGTCGATTCGGAAGCCGAAAGGCATTGTACAGGTGGTCCACGGTCTTGGGGAACATTCCCGGCGGTATCTGCATTTTATTCTCAAGCTGAACGAAGCGGGGTTTGTGGTCTGCGCCGACGATCATGTGGGGCACGGCAAAACCGCCATCGATTCCGATACCCTGGGGGATTACGGCGACAAGGGGTATATCACCACCACGGAGGACGAGAAAAGCCTTCATGACCTGGTTATTAAAGATTATCCCGGACTGCCCTATATAGTATTTGGACACAGCTGGGGTTCCATGATCGCCCGGAGTTTTGCGGCCCAATACGGTAAGCTGCTCAGCGGCTTGGTTCTCTGCGGTACCTGCGGTGTTTTGGATGCCTTTGAATCCGTACAAAAGGAACTAAAGGCCCTGATCGACGCCGGGAAGGGCAGCGAACGGGACCCACGGTATTTGGGCGTAATGTTCGCGGGTTGGACCGACCGGTATGAAGATGCAAAAACCCCCAGTGACTGGGTCTCCGCAGATCCCGATATCGTTGCCGACCAGGTCAACGATCCCTTCAGTAATAATTTCTCCAAATATCCGCCTACCAATCAGGCAAACTACGATCTGGTGGCATTGGTAGAGGCTATTACCGGCCCCCAGTGGGCGGCTAAGGTCCCCAAGGATCTTCCCATTTATAATATCGCCGGGGATCTGGATCCGGTGGGAAACTACGGTGAAGGGGTGTATGCGGTTACCAACTGGCTCGCCAATACGGGCCACAGGCGGGTTGCGACAAAACTCTACCCCGGACACCGGCATGAAATCAACAATGATCGGGATATCCGGGAGGAAGTTACCGACGGGGTTATCAGCTTTATCAATAGTATTCTGTAGAAACTACGCCTGAAGCAATTGCTCCACCTGGGTTCCGACTATCTTCGGGTCAGCCCGTCCCCCGGTGGCGGCCAGCGCCTTACCTACCAGGTACGCCCTGAGGGTGTTTGTCCGTTTGGGGTTCCCCCCGCTTAGGAGGGAGCGGAGTTCATCCACCGTGGCCTGTTCGGCGGCAAATACGGTCTGCACGATCCCGGCGATCTTTGCGGGGTCAACGATCTGCTCCCAGCCCCGTTCCTTGATGATGGCCGCCGGGTCCTTGTCTTCGGCGAGGACCGCTTCCAGGGTCTGCTTGCCGTTTTTGCCTGAGACAGTTCCCTTGGCGATAAGGACCAGCAGTGATGCTAAGCGCTGGGGCGTCAGCTTGAAGGAACCGAATTCCGAAGCCGATATCCCGTCCCGGTGGAGTATGTGTTTGATGTCCGTAAGGAGCCAGTTGGCGATCCGCCCCGCAGCATCCTTGTTTTCCAGTCCTTGACCGCAGGCTTGTTTGACCGCAGCTTCGAAGTAATCGGCCTGGGCTTTTTCTTCGCAGATAAGGTCCGCCTGTTCTTCCGTAAGACCGTAGTCCGCTTCAAAGCGGCGCTGCCGTTTGAGGGGGAGTTCGGTTAAAGCTTCTTCCACTGATTTGAGGAACGCCGCGTCCGGGGTAAAGACCGGGAGATCCGGTTCGGGGAAGAAGCGGTAGTCCTTGGCGTTTTCCTTGGTCCGCATGATGGCGGTCTCGTCCCGGTTCTCGTTCCAGAGCCGGGTTTCCTGGATCACTTCCTTTCCCGCATCCAGCAGTTCCCCCTGGCGGACAATTTCGTAGTCCAGCCCCAGCCGTACGAAGCGGGAGGAGTTGAGGTTTTTAATCTCCACCTTTTTCCCCAGGCCCTTGCCGGGAAGGTTGATAGAAACGTTGGCGTCCGCCCTGAGGCTGCCCTCTTCCATGTTGCCGTCACAGACCCCCAGATAGCGGACGGTGCGGCGCAGCTGCTGGATAAAAAGCTCCGCCTCCTCACCGGTTTCCATGTCCGGCTCGGTGACGATCTCCAGGAGGGATACTCCGGCGCGGTTATAGTCCAGGAGAGACGCAGTTCCGGTGTGGATCATCTTCCCCGCATCTTCTTCCAGGTGGCACTCGGTGATCCGTACCCGTTTCTTGATCGCCCCCTGGCGGCCCTTGCCTTCAAGATCCACCCAGCCTTTCTGTCCCAGGGGGGAGGCGAACTGGGAAATCTGGTAGTTCTTGGTCATATCGGGGTAGAAATACTGTTTCCGTTCAAACCAGGTTTTTTCGGGGATGGTACAGTTGAGAGATTTAGCGACCATGCAGCCCATGCGCATGGCCTCTATGTTAAGCGCCGGCAGGACCCCGGGGTAGCCCATGCATACCGGACAGACATTAGTATTAGGTTCATCCCCAAAGGCGGAACGGCAGCCGCAGAATACCTTTGTTTTAGTCAGCAGGTGGATATGGACTTCAAGGCCGATAAAGGATTGATATTTCATAACTAGCTCCAGAATTTTTGGTATCCCGCGGGATGGGGGAAGGGGTGGCTGGCTTCGTAGCTTTCCACGATGTCCAGAAGGGTTCCTTCGGCAAAGGCCCGGCCTATAAGCTGGACCCCCACGGGAAGGCCGCCCTCAACGCTTGCCGGGAAGGCCAGGGCGGGAAGCCCCGCTAAGTTGGCGCAGCAGGTGTAAAGATCCGCCGCCTTTTGAGCGAAGGGGGTAAGGTTACCGGGCCCGCGGCCAAAAGCCCTGGTGGGGAACACCGGAAGGAGTATCGCATCCACAGGATGCGCCGCATCCATTGGATGCGCCGCATCCACAGGATTGGTGAGCGAGTAATCCGAAGCGCCCAGGTAGGACTCGAAGTTCCGCCTGATGCCCCCACGGATACGCTGTGCCCGGAGGTAGTACCGGTCCTGAAAACCGGATCGCAGTACAAAGGTTCCCAGGAGTATCCGCAGCTTAACCTCCGCGCCAAAGCCCGCGTCCCGGGCCTTGTCGATCAGGTCGTCGGGGTTTTCCGCCCAGTCCGGCCGCTGCCCGTAGCGTATACTGTCGAACCGGGCCAGGTTGGCGCTCGCTTCGGCGGTAGCAATGGTGTAGTAGGCGGGAACCCCGTATTTAAGGCTGGGGAGTTCCACGTCCACCAGGGTATGTCCTAAATCTTTCAGCCTGGTCTTGGCAAGCTCGAAACCCCGGGCAACCTCGTCCTCAAGCACCGCCGCCTCCGCCGCAGCCTGGAGAGCCGCTTCTTCATCCCCTTTACTTCCCCCTATCTCCGAAGCGAGGGCTTTGGCGATAGCTTCCGGGGAAAGTACACCAATAGTGCGCGGAATAGTTTTACTGTTGCTATCGCCGTATAGGGCAGGGGCGCCCGAGGGGGCGTCCTGGGATGTCTGATCCAGTGGGTCCTTCCCGCGTATGGCGGCAAAAACCGCCCGGCACCGTTCTGTGGTATCCGCCAGGATGCCGATGGATTCCAGGCTGGAGGCGTAGGCCACCAGGCCGAACCGGGATACCGCGCCGTAGGTGGGTTTAAGCCCCACCACCCCGCAAAAGGCGGCGGGCTGGCGTATGGAACCCCCGGTGTCGGAACCCAGGGCGTAGGGGACAAGCCCGGCGGCCACCGCTGCGGCGGAACCCCCGGAGGAGCCCCCGGACACCCGGCTCTGGTCCCAGGGGTTGTTGGTCCGCTTGATGGCAGAGTTATCCGTGGAGGACCCCATGCCGAATTCGTCCATATTGGTTTTGCCGATAACCGTCCCCCCAAGGGCTTCCAGCTTTTGCACCGCCGTGGCGGTATAGGGGGATTTCATGTTTTCCAGGAGTTTGGAACCGCAGCTTATGGAAAAATCTTTTACGGCGATATTGTCTTTTACCGCAAAAACGGTGTCAGTCACCTTTTTTGGGAGGCTCCCGCCGGTGTCAGTCACCTTTTCGGGCTTAAACTCGATAAAGGCGCCGATTTTTTCTTCCCAGGTCTTGAAATATGGTATATAGCCTTCCGGCAATGATGATGCCATGTACTCCTCCGTAGGGTATGGATTTCGGATAATCGGGATAGCGGGGAACGTGATTCCTACAGAACGTTGGGAACTACGATAAACCGGCCGTCCTTATCGCCCGCATTATTTATCAGGGGTTCGGAGACTAAAGTCTCGACCTTCGGGGGGGTATCGGACCGGAAATGATCCGCCAGGACGGTCCGCGTCATACCGGTCATCTGGGGCGCCGCCGTTGTGTCCGTAGCACCATCGGCAAAGGCTGCGGGGTCCTTATCCGCCGCTTCCATGGCGGCAAAAAACCCAAGCATCTGCTCAAAGGCGGGAAACGCGGCGGCCAGCTCCTTTTCACCCATATTGAGATGGGCAAGCTGGGCAGTTACCTGTAAATCTTCGATTTTCATGGGGTGATCTTTGCATATCGGGGTGTTTTATGTCAAGTATACGGTATATTTATGCAAAAAAGGCGGTGCTAGGCTTATGATGTTACAACCGAAAAGGTTTGCTTTTCCCAAAGAATTCAGTATCTTTTAAGTGTTATGAAGCATCTTTGTCTTGTTAAGAATTTCGTTGTTCCGTTTTTTGGTATTATTTTTCTGGTCAGTGCGCTTCTTTTGTCGGCCTGTAATTCCCATTTGGTTGCAAGTTCCCCCGGGTCTCAGGAATCACCCGAAAATCCCATGTTTCCCCCTGAAAACCCTGAGCTTCCTCCTGTTGCTGTAGTAAGTCCTGTTACATGGTTTGTGTCAGATTCGGATGTTCCCCAGGGTGAGCCTGCGGGGAAGGCGAAAACGGTCAAGGAAGGTTTAAACCAGATACGGTCGGCCCATAAAAAAGGCGCCTTTGCGGGAAACAGGAAGGCGCTTATGGTGATTACCGGGACTATCAATGCGGCGGCGGAAGCGCCCCTCTCCAATAACAGTTTGGTAAGCATCAGCGGCGCCGGAAACTACCCGCCCCTGATTCTCCGGGGCGGCAGTTCCGGGGGAGTGCTGGACGGGGAAAACCAGGTCCGGGTTCTCAATGTAACAAACAATACCGTTACTATTGCTGAGGGGCTTAGTCTGACCAGGGGCAATTCAAAGACCCACAATGAAAACTACGGCGGCGGCGTGTACCTCGAACAGTCGGCCCTTACCATGACCGGTGGAAGCATCAGCGATTGTACCGCCGAATATGGGTCCGGGGTCTTTATCTTTGAAGACAAACAGAGCCTGCACAGTTCCTTCAACATGACCGGGGGAACCATCAGCGGCGGGTCCGGATCGGCGGTATATGTTGACCAACATTGCTCCTTTACCTTATCCGGCGCCGGTCTCATCACCGGGAACGGAACCGACGGCAGCACCTATGCAGGCGGAGGAGTACAGATAGAAGGGTATGGAAAATTTGTCATGGACGGCGGAACCATACGGGGCAATAAGGCGTCCGCAACAGGCGGCGGCGTAAACGTAACGGCCTTCGCCACCTTCATCATGAATGGAGGGACCATCACTGAAAACACCGCCCCCGCTAAGGGCGGAAGCGGGATCTTTGTATCACAATACGGCGCGGTTTTTACGAAGAACGGAGGAACCGTGAGCGGCAACTTCGGGGTTCCGGATATCGAACCCTAGGGCGCCGCCTAAAGCTGGTGTACAATTTTAAGGCGGAGGAGGATTAAGGGTGGCGCAACTTGCAACGGAGTTTCCCGCGCAGTACCTATGTCAGGTAACCGGGTCCCACCCTTTCTTTACGTTCTTCGCGATAAAATCATCACAGAGCCCCAGGATTTGTTTTTCATCACTTGATATGCGCATTTCCGTAGTGAGGATTTCATTCCGTTCGGAACTGAAATTCGTAACCGAAAGCACATAGGCGGGATAGCCGTATTCCTCCTTATTAGTCTTCCAGACAAGGAATTTCTGTACCATTAATTTCCCCCCCGCCTTAGCAGCGGATTCTTTCCGGTACACTTCCCGGCGAAGCATGGCGGATTGGGGCAGACTGCCGCCGGCACGGTTATCTTCGGACAGGGACTGTGCCTGGGGTGGGGCAATATGATCGTACACCTGGGATATCCGCAGGTCCTGGGGGTTTATGCCCTTGTCTTCCCGGAAACGCTCAAAGACCGGCGACACAAAACTGAACCCGGGGATAGTTCCACTGCGGCGCCAAAAATTGCTGTTCAGTTCAAGCAGGGGGTTGATTACCGATCCTGAGCTGTTCTCAAACAACACATCATTAACGGAAAGTTCCATTACCAGTCCCGGGCGAATAAGGCGGAAAGCCACATGGTTGGAATCGGTTTCGATATAGTTCGATTTGATTTCCCGCTCCAATAATACCGGGTAGAGTTCGTGTTTTTGCTCCGCACTGAGACCATTGCCGGTACGCCCAATTACCTGATACCGTCCGTCCTCAGTCATAAGGGCGTAAAGCAGGGTCCGCACCTGTCCTGCGCTCTCGCCGGATCCTTCGGAGAAACCGATTATTGCCGCATCAATAGAAAGCCGGGGTTTGATCTTGTACACCATGGGTAAATCGCTTCTGACCACGATACCTTCGCTGCCATCGTCGTTTACCCAGGTGTTAAAGGTCTCCTTCAATTCGGTTTTTGAAGAGGCGGATGTAAAGCAAACCGGAGCGCAGTAGCGGCCGCCGCTGAAAATTTCCCGGAGTTTTGTGTGGGTGTCCCCATAACCATGGGATGTGAAGGATGTTCCCCCCGCATCGGTCAAACTGATGATATCAAAAACTGCAAGCCGCAGTTCTCCGTACCGGGAGCTTTCCGCCAGAGCTGCGAGAACATCGAATACCCTGGTGCGTCCTGAGTCCTCGCAGGCGTAGAGCTCCGCCGGGATTACCGCTTCCCGTACCCCTGCCGCCTTGAGCATCTGTGCCGCTTCGGCTATACAGGGGAGCATTGGCCGGGGTTTGCCGCCTGAATTGAGGGCGAAGATATGTTCCCCGTTCCAGAAGAGTACCGATAGTTCGCCATCGTATTTACGGGTAATATAAAAGTGATTCCCAATGACCCTTTCATCGATCTGCGCGGGGCAGAGGCTTATGTAATTTTTGACGATCCTGGTTTTATAGGCAATTACCTGTTCCGCTAAACCCGCCGGAACATTCGCCGGTTTCACCGGGGGGATGGGCGCAGCGGCGGTCGGAACCGACTGCAGCAAAGGTGCGGCTGGGGCCGATGGCAAAGACGGAGCGGCAGCCGGGGCTGGCGGCAACAAAGGCGCAGTGAGGGTCGGTGATGGTAGGGGTGCAGCCGCTAAATCCCGGATCAAGCCGTTCAGAGCCTCCTGCCGCATACCTGCCTTTGCCTCACCGGCAATATTTCCGGCGGCAATTTCCACAGCCCGAAGTATGGTGTTATGAAGCCCTTCCCGGAACGCCGCCGGCCCTGGGGCATCAAACACTGCGTCGGGGCATCCGGCAAATTGTTCAAAAAGGCTTTCTGCGGGATGTTTTCCCATGGAAATAACCGCTTTGACGGCGTTTATATACCATTTGTTTTTTTGCAGTTCAGTAAAACTGTCTTCATAATTCCCGAAACTACCGCCTGAGCCGAGCATAAAAATAACCGGAGGGTAATAGCCCTTACTATCCCGCATAAAAACTTTCCGGGAAAGCTTCTCCTGTAATTCTCTAAGGGCTGCGCCATAGTTTGCATTCCCGCCGGCGGCCAGGGTGCGCCAGGAAAAACCGGCAATGTCTTCCGGGCCGCTTCCGGTAATCCACCGAGCCTCATCGGAAAAGGCCATCACGGCAACCTGTATCCCCAGGGCGGTATTAGCGGAGCATAGGGCACCCATCTCGCTGACTATCCTTTCCATTACCTCATTAACTGCGTTAATCTTTGAGCCTGCCATGGCCGATGAGGTATCAATCAGAAAAAAGAGTACCCCGGTCTTTCTTGGAATCGAATTGACAGTAGTAAGGGACATCGCAAAGCCTCCTTGTTTAGTCCGGTGTTTTTAATTCCATATTGGTCAAATGGAGTATCAAGCAATACTGTGGGCCAGCCTTTCCGGCGTCAACAATACGGCCCTCCAGAAATCCCCGGTAGGGTTCCCCGCCGGCGCTTAAAATAATGGGGTCACTCCCTTTTTTTCCCGCCCCGATCATCATCAGGCTTTTGTGTTCCTGCAGTGTTTTTGCCATGTCGTACAAAAAGTCAAAGCTTAAGCCTGAAGTGTGCCTGAGCTGATAGTTTTTGGCAAACACAAATTTTCGCACCGCCTCTTCCTTGGAGATTTCCCGCCCCGTCCATTGCAGGGGAATATCAACCGATACATTTGCCAGGGCCTTTGACATATCCCGCCGTTCTTTCTCCGTTCCATCGGGATTGTAGAGAACCTGCACAAAATCGACCTTGTAGGCGATTTCTCCGTCTCCGGTTTGATAGAGCTTGTACGTTTTGGTCAAGATCCTGCCCGCAAGTTCCATATCCACCTCCGGGTCCCCGGCGATAAGGGCCTCTCCCAAAGTATTAGCATCCCCGTATTTTTTTATCAACGATTCTGCGCTGGCCGTAGTTTTAAGGAATTTGATATTTCGCCTGTCCCTTCCATCGGGTAGAACCAGTTTTACTGAGGGCTTCTTTGGGAACGCCTCAAAACCAATCCTGGCGTCCCGTTTCTTTTCATTGCTTATGTTTATTCCCCGCATGGGAACCTCCTCTTTAATACGAATCAGAACATGGAAAAGTCTATTTCCCCGTCGTTCTCATTTTCGTCATCTTCAAGCGCATCTTCATCAATCTCACCGGCTTCGCTGAGGGACAGCATCTCGAAATGGGCGGGATATCCCAGAAGCATAAAGAGTTTTTCTTCTTTTTTGAGGAGAAACGCCGCTGTCCCCTCGTATCCATCCCGATAATTGTAGGTAAACGTATAGATGTTTTCCCCGATTGCATCAATAAAGGCTGTATCCGTTTCAACATTATATACCGCAGTAATACTGTGGTTAAGAAATTCATCAACCGGGACTGATTTTTCCAGGAGGATGACGCCATCATAGCTTGATTTCATCAAAACAGCCTCATGGCCGCCTAAAGTGACGGCCTTGAGGCTGCTCCGTTCCACCCAACGCGATTCAGGGGAGAGTATCCCCAAGCCGATGCCTCCCTGGGGGATGATGAAGGCGCCTCCTGAATCCATGGATACCAAAGTACAGGGGCCGCCTTTTTCGTCGATGGCCAGGGTTGCGCTTTTGCCGTAGAGTTTTGCCCGGTCCAACTTCAGGGGTTCGGCGCAAAAGGAGGCGCCCCGCAATGAAAAGTTTAACTGTCTGCCCATATCATTTCTCCTCTGGTGTTACTGAACGCTCCAGGCAGGGCGCCCATGTCAATAAGGCCCGCAATGGATACATCGTCCCCGGAACCTTTCTCCGTAAGCCGAGGAAGAAAGGCCCGCAGTTCATTGAAGCCCTGTTCAAAACCGGCACCCATAAAATTTCGGGCTACCATCCGGTACAAATTGGAAAGATGTTCTTCGTTATCCGCAACAGGATAGGAATCGTCCACACCATCGGTACCGATAAAAACCCCTGCGGGCAGGCTCGTACTGAAAAAATGTCTGAACCGGGCGGCGGCGTCACCATCGCAGATGGATGTTGTTGTGTTAAGAAAGCAATTACTATCCCAGGGTATGGGCTGGTTGAAACTTCCGTCATGGTTCAGGACTACACATTTACCGTCCCCAATCTGGATGCCAAACCAAAAGGATTCCGTTGCCGCCGCCGCAATAAGGGTGGAACCGTAGATACGGGACAGGGAATTCCCGTTTTCCACCGCCCCTTCTGCCGGGTCCGCCGCAAGGTCCGCATCTACCCTAAGGCGCCATGAAGCGATGATACTCTTTTCCAACTGCGACAGGAACGCTGCCGGGGAAGATGCAACATTGATGTTTTTGGCCCGGACTGTCATAATAAATTCCTTTATACATTCAAGGGCGCACTGGGCCGCAAACTGAGCTCCCCGGTCACTTCGGATATAGGCGTCTCCCCCATGGCCGTCAGCAACTGCGGCAATAGCCATGTTGTTCCCCGAATAGTGCAGGGAGTAATCCTGACAGGGTTTTCCTGTCCGCAGGTGGTTCGCTCCGGCGCAGCTGCAGCTGAACCCTTGCCGGCATTTACCACTCATCATCATTAGAAGCCGCCTGTACCGCCGCCATTTCCTTGAGTTGTTCGTTTAAAATTTGCTGTTTGATTGTTGTTTCCGGCACCGATGCCGCCGGGACGCCCCCGGCCTCAGAAGAGAGAGCAGCCATTGGAACGGCTGATGTGACACTGATAGTGGGTGTCACTATACCGGTGTTGGCACCCCCGGCAGCACTCCCAGCCTGAACCGAGGCCTGTACGGCCGAACCGCCATTCGTCGATGCCTGGCCAGCGGTTCCAAAAACTCCGGCCTGCACACTTTTACTGGCTACCTCCGAGGCGCGGATACTGACAAAGCGGATCATCTTCCTGAGCATGGCCGACGAATGTACCTCCAGCACCGATTCGGTACTGCCGGTAAATTTCGCGAGCATCCCCTTGTTGGCATCGTCGCCGATGGACACCGCAACCTTAATGCCCTTCTTGAACCAATTGTTCTGTTTTAATTCATCCAGGGCAATATCAAAATCATCGGTGGGTTCCCCATCGGAGAGGAGGAACAGCGCTGGGGCGAATGAGCCGGTGGCTTCCTTCATAAAAGCTTTGATGGAGAGTTTTTCGTTTAGTTTTCTAAAGGCGTCCCCCATGTCCGTGGAACCTCCGGCGTCAAGGTACTGCCACCGGAAGAGCTCGATGTCCTCAGGTCCCTGGGCGGTAACCCAGCGGGAACCGCTTGAGAATTCCAGGGCCGCTATCTTGATCCGGGCATCGGCGTTGGCGGCGGACAGGTCCTTTAATTCGGGGATCACCTCCTCAATGGCGGCGTTGACCGCGCCGATTTTTGATCCACCCATGCTTCCCGATGTATCCACCAGGAAGAAGAGTACCATGGTTTTCCGGGGAATCGCCTCTACCGCTTCGTTTAATGACATTTTTTACTCCTTACTATTTATATTATTTGGGCAGTAACACTGCCAAACACAATGGTTGTACCCTTATCCAGGGACGCGGTTTTCCCCGGCCCCCGGGAAACCTGTTTGCCCGTGCTGTCCAAGACCAGCCAGGTTTTTTTCGAACGGTTTTTAAGTTCCGGCAAGCCCGTATCAGGGTTAATAACGGCCTCGGCGGTGACCGTGGAGAAATCGTCCGAATCCCCCTCGGTATGACATGCGTAGAGTTTTGTACGCTGATGAAGCGGAATATTGTACCTGGGGGTACTGATGTGCCGATCAAAGGTATGTTCCTCTCCACAGGCGGGGCATTTTGTGGGATTAACCGGATCGGCGAAAAACACTTCCCCGCAGGGGCACTTAAAAATCTCTCCCCGCAGGCGTATAAAGGTTTTGAGCCAATCCCGTTCAATGACTCGGAAGGATGGGTCTGTCAGGGCAGTTTTGCTAAAGGCTTCGGTGAATTTATCCCGTACATAGCCGGGGTACAGGGGCCAGCGGACGATGGCGTTGTTGTTGATTCCCGGAACCGGGGAATTTGAGTCGTCTTCCGGATCAAAGATGAAAAGCGGTTCCCCGCCGTAGAGTTTCCGTTCCAGCTCCTCGGTCATGCAGGGGGGGTATGCCTTTTTGCCTTCCAGGGGGTGGTTGTTCACGAGCAGCAGGAAAAGTACCACCGCCAGGGAAAATTTGTCCGTATGTACGCTGGGCATGGCTTTCCCCAGAACAATTTCCGGGGCGATGTACCGGCACTTTCCCGCGATACCTAAGTTCTTGCCGTATTCGGACACATTATCGTTATCACAGATAAGCACCTCCCCGGTTTTGGGGTGAACAAAGAAGTTCCCATCGTTCAGATCTTGGTAACTGTAGCCCTTGTTGTGAAGTTCCCGGAAGGCGGCGGCGATGTAAAGGGCGGCGTTGATCATAGCTGTAACGCTGGCAAATTTCTGCCTTGCCAGAAGATACTCGGAAAATTCATAATACTTCGGAGGCCGGAGATCCATGATGTACCCGAAGTCGTCCGACGGCTTCCCTGCGGTAAGGTCCTGGGGCCAGAGGAAGGATTCCGTGGGGGCGCCCTTCCTGATGTTGTTCTCTAAGTTTTCATGGAATTTCACCGGATTCCGTAACTTTTTTGCGGAATACCATTTTAGGGCCTTGGGCTTGCCGTCATAACTTACCCGGTACACTGCGCCCTGTCCGCCCTCTCCCAGTTTTTCCCCGACCTTGATGGTCTTGAGGCTCCCGGTTTTCAGAATTACTCCCTTTGTCAATTCATTCATGATCTTATCTCCTTTTTTATAGTTCTTATTGAACGGGCCAAACGGAATCCGATGGAATTATAGTGCATTCCATAGGGAGAAAATCCGGACCGGTGGGCGAAACGGACGGCTGCGCAGATTACAGTACTCCACCACCGGGTTTTCTGCGCCCTTGAACCTGCTCGGGTTATATCCGATCAGATCCTCATATTCCCTATGGGTAACGAGATAGGCGCCCAGATAAAAATCCTGCCCTGTATTTTAATTAGCCCATCCGTTTCACCTATCATTGCTGCACCCCAAAGCCAATACGGTTTTCTTTCTTCTCCATTTTTTCTTCAGTGCAAAAACGTACCAGCGCTTCCAGGGAAGGTTCCCTGCCGGTAAGTACCTGTTCCATTGAGTACTTGCGGGCGATATTTTCTATCTGACCCCCGGAAAAATCAAACCCGGATGCCAGGCTGCGGATATCTTCGGGGGGCAAGAGGGGGAGCATGGTCTGCCAGATGGATTCACGGGCGGCAAGACAGGGCTTGGCGAATTCAATCTTAAAAAGAAAACGCCGTTCAAAAGCCCTGTCCAGGTTTTGGACAAGATTGGTGGTAGCGATCAGTATCCCTGTCAGGTTCTCCATTTCCTGGAGGATAATGTTCTGAATGGCGTTTTCTGTCTGGGCGGTATTACCGCTGCTCAGATCCCGGCGTTTACCAATGACCCCATCGGCCTCGTTAAAGAGCAATATCGGTTCAGGCTCGCCGTGTTTTTTCGCGGTTTCCACTGCGGAACGGTAACGGTCAAAAACATTTTTAATGATTTTTTCGCTCTCCCCGAACCACATGCTTTTTGTCCGGGAAATGTCTACTATCATGATGTCCCGGCGGGTTTCCCGGGCCAGTTGGTAGGCGGTTTCGGTTTTCCCTGTTCCCGGGGGGCCGGAAAACAAGCAGGCAAAACCGGTCCGCATCCCTTTTTCCGTGAGCCGTTCCCGCACGGCGCCGAATTGGAGCGGTTCCAGGAGTTCCCTGAGCCGCCTGATTTGGGGCGCTTCCTGTTCATGGTAAAAGAGTTCTTTTGCGGTGATCTTGTCCGCCGGAATAAGGTCCCGTTTTTTTATTATCCGGGTTTCTGTAAGCTCAACTTCTCCCAGGAGTTCCTGTTTTGCCTTTTCGGTCAGGGTAAACTGGTCCCGTTCCTTAAAGCCGGCGGCGCCGGTATTTTCGATAAGCCCCAGGGTAAAAAGCTCGCTATTACCGTGTTTAAGATTACGGAGCTCACTTTTCGTTACAAAAGGAATGGTGTTCATCGATTCAAAAAAGTTTTCAATCTCATGCAGAGAAAGCTGTTCATCCTCATCAACCGCCATCTTGCAGCAGAAATATACCAGCAGTAAAAAATTACAATCATCTAAGGGGTAATCCCTGATTTTTTTGGGGAAAAAGAGCTGGTCATTTTGCTGAAAGAGGCTGTTTATCTCCCCAAGCAACGGATTAAGCCGCAGTTCATCCCCCATTTTTTGGATTATGGAGTACAAAACCATAAAAAATTCATCCGCAGGCAGGTTCCGGTACACCGGAAGTGAAACCTTTTCTCCCTTGCGGGCGGCGTTTACAACTTCCAGGGGGACTCGGTAGATAACGTGGTTGTGCCTGCCCCTGTTATATTGTTCTTCATCAATTACACGACTGGTTATAAACCGTTTCTTTTCCAGTGTCTCAAGGACATCCATGTACCGTAGAATTTTTATTTTGCTGACCTTCATTGATTCGGTTAATTCGCTTAGGGAAATGAAACCTTCATCAAACCGGGCAAGGAGGTGTGAAAAAAACACCGCTTCCTGGGGTTTCAGGTCCAGTTTATCCATAACAAAGCGGATATGGCGTTTTGCATCGGCGGCGAATTCCCTGCCGAGCCCTTTTTTGCGGGACAGGGATACGATCTTCCCTATATGTCCCAGAAGGTCCAGAGGGCGTTTTACCTTGATTTCTCCGGTTTCCATTGTTTCTCCTTTATTTCTATGACATACTATAGCATAGTCACAGTGACATCTAATGTCACAAAAAAAGAAACTCTGAAATATTTCAATTATTGATAGATTTTCCGCATTTTTTCGATTTCGTCTTTAACCATTTTCTTTAATTCCGGAGGATTGAGGACCTTTACCGTATAGCCCTGCCCCAGGACCCAGCGCTTTACCTCTTCTATTTGGGTGGTAGTAAAGCTGATATAGACCGAGCCGTCCTGGCGCTGTTCAAGGCGCTGGGTATGGTGGAATTGCCGTTCAATGGCAAAGGTTCCCACATCCTTGTGAACCAGGAGTTCGAAGGTATAGGGGGCATGGTTCGAGGAAAATACCCCCATTTCCCGGTCAAAATAATCATTAGGGTCGAAATTGTCAGGTAAATTGAAATGGTTTCCGGTTAACTTGACGGATTTAATACGGGAAAATGAATAGATCCGCGGGACTCCCGCTGAAGATCCGGGCAGACCCGGTTTTTCATGACAAAACGCAAGGATATACCAATAGTTATGCTGGCAGATAGCGTGATAAGGGTCCAGGGTGCGTTTGATATAGGAGATTTTATCCAGGGCACGGTATTCCACGGTTATGGTCCTGCGGGTGTTCAGGGCAGTAAACAGGGCCTCAAAAACCTTTGGGTCAATGCTGATCGGGGGGTCCGGGATAAAACTTGCATTGGATGGGGAAAAGACTGAATTCAGGGTCACCGTTTCCGGCAGGGATTTGAGGATCTTCTGAAATATCATCCGGAGGTTTTTCTCCAGAGGGGTGTTCCTATACTGTTCCAGGAGCTGATCAAAGAGGGCCACGGAAAACAGCTCCCCCTCGGTCAAAACAACGCTTTTTACAAAGAAATTCGGTTCCGTATAGTAATAGCCCCTGCGTTTGAAGTCGTATTCAATAGGCGCCTGGTACATATCCCGCAGATACTCCACATCCCGCAGGATAGTACGACGGTTCACCTCGGTCCTGTCCGCCAGGACTGAGGCATTTGGATAGCGCCCGGAACGGATCATTTCATCAATAACGAGTATACGGTTTATCCGGACTTTTTCTTCAAATTGGCGGGACGGCATAGGACACTCCTTGTCTTTACAGTGTATACCATATTCAGAGTGACTTCTAGTGTCATAGCAGGCTGTTTAAATATTTCTATCTTCAAGTAGTTCCTTTTACTGGTATACCCTTGTATATTATTTATATGCAAAGACCCTTACGAGAAAGTACGGCTATACATTTTTCTACAGTAGAAGCGGCAATTCAAGATATGGCCGCTGAATCGAACACTATTAGAGAATTATTTGGGCAATACTATGAAAAATTTGCCGGACCGGTTGATTTCGTGACTTATTTCACTGTTGGTAAACCGAAATTAGACGAGAGTGATGCTGGAGATGTGGTAATTCGCGAACTTAAGCAGTCTATTGCATATATCCATGCTGATGTGATGTGGCTGATTCAGCATGAAGATGCAGCTATTAATGTACAAACCTCTAATGACTCATTGGTACAATTTGCAAATACTGCTCGGTTCATTGGAAGCGGTCAGGGAATATTCCAAGCCTTAACAACAGTCGATGCGACTGAAAAACAACAGATGGCTACCATCTATCAGGATTGGGTTGACTGTTTGCGAGCATTGAATACGTTCATTACAACTGTTCAACGGACTCGACCCGAATTGTATTCTATCAATCAAGCTATTCAACTAGCGCGAGATCGTGATACATTATTTTCTCTCGAAAATATGGATTAGGCATACTAAATCGGAATTATATAGTTATGTATAATTTTAGTTAATCGGGCATTCTTCTGTTCCAGGCTTCTATCAAACAGTCCCAGTGATTGATGCCTGGTTTATTTGAATCATTTGCCCACTTGCAGATTCGGTTTGAATACTCGTCAGGTAATTCCCCTCTATAAGGAATAACGTCATTTGGGCGCTCCGGTTTTTGAACTGTTATTTCAATTTCACCGACAGGGTTTTTATTAGTATCATAAATATGGGCATGAGCGGGTGATTCTTTATTACCTAATTCCCCCTGTTCATCTGTAGAGCGAATTTCAATTATTAGCCCATATCCATCGTTCTTTTTACAAGGATAGGACATTTCCTGCAAATGACCTAACTTTTTTTCCTCTAAAACCCTTTTCATATCACTATCGCCCTTATAATAATTCGGAATTATATGGTTATGTATATACCGTCGACAGATTAAGAAGTATTTAATATTGTTTGGGCATTATCTGTATAAATTACTTTTAATTGAATAGTTTTCATTTGGGCCTTAATTATAGCATCCATCCGTTTTGTCTGTTCAATATACTGAGTATACCATTTCATTACCCACTCCGTTGGGGTAACCGGATCTTCAAGACTCAAATAGAACTCATATCTTTGGATAATGAATTGAATATCAATGATAATAGAGCAGGTCGTAGGGTCGGCTTCTTCTTGAATCATAATAGATTTACCTGATTGGTATTGCTGAACTTTTACAGTAACATCATCTAATGCTTCTTGTAAATCAGCCAATATTTGTTGGAAATATGTATCAGCTTCCCGAAGCCGGAATTTCAATTGATGCTCTGCTGCAGATAATTTGGTGAGTACAGACACCTGGGATGCCCCTGAAAGATCTGGTAAACTCAAAGAACACAATTTACGAAATAATTGATGGCAGGTATGAAAAGCTGCCTGTATGTCCGAATAGGTTACGGGGGATTGTTGGGCTTCAATTAATACTCTTTTCATATCAATATCCTTTTAAACAATATGCATTCTTTTCGTATAATGGTCGTTTCATACCAACAATATACCCTCCATCCCCAAATTAGTTAACATTTCACGCTACTTTTTATAAACCTATAAAGACAAGTACGAAAAATTATAAGTAATTCTTCTTCCCTATACTGCTGACATGTCCCATCTGATGTATCTACATTCAGTTCCAGGAGAAACTTAAGTTCGGGTACAGTTGTGCATTCATCATCTGATCTGGCAAACGCCCAAAATCGATACTGAGGATACTGCCGCACAAGCTGGATTGTTTTTTTAAATTTACCTTTTCTTGTTGAAATAACTAGCATCGAATCAGCCGTTATATGGCGTTTAAACTCGGTATAATTTTTTGCAAATATAATAGGTACTTGGTAATTTTCGGCTTTATTAGCTTTCCTGAAAAACGCTGCTTCATGCCTGTCAAGCCAACAAACTATTACACTGTAAGACGAGGGAATATTAAGGGAGGCGCAGCAGAGCGCCATGTACAAGTATGCGAACAGGTCCTTATAATTAATAATATTGGGAAAAGCCTTGTAATTCACATAGGGAAGGGCAAGGCCGTTTTGTTTTACCGCCGTAAGGCAGAGGTCGAATGTTTTGTATTCATCGGGGATATATTGTAACGCCGCTCCGTCATTCCTCACGGCAATTTCGTAAAGTTCCTGCGTTTTAAGTCCCTCTGGTACAAAGTTTAATGCGTAGCCGTATTTTTCCACCGCCATGGCGCATAACTCGAATGTTTTGAGCGGCTCGGGCACATGTTCGAGCGCGCTGTTTGCATTTTTAACCGCCTCTAAACAGACTTCCGCTGTCCTCAGGGGGTGGGGGACATATTGAAGTGCATTGCCGTTTGTCTTAACGGCGGCAAGGCATAGTTCGGCGCTTAAAAAGCGCTCGTCTATCAATTTAAGCACAGAACCGTTGGTTTGTACAGCGAGGCGGCACAATTCTTCGGTTTTGAGCGGTTCCGGAACATATTGCAGCGCTGCTCCATTACTTTTAACTGCCTGGTAACAGATTTCCTGCGTTTTAAGCACTTCCGGTACGAAGCTCAGGGCCCTGCCGTTTGCGATAACCGCATCCATGCAGAGTTTACGGGTTTTGAGTTCCACAGGGATATGTTTAAGCGCCATGCCGAGTACCTGAACTGCTTTGCGGGAAAAATCCGGGTTTTTAAATTCGCTACGCATGTGATACAGGACCCCCCTGTCACCAGGGCAATTCTCCAGGATTTTAAGAAAAAGTTTCTCACTTTGCATGCTATCCGGCATGGTATAAAACCAAGTCCCTACAAAAAATCCTTTGTGATTTGCCGCCACAAAATAGAGTTCTTCCGTTTTTAGATGCTCAGGTACATACTCAATCGCGTCAGGCTGACTCTCTACGGCGATATAACACAATTCGCGGGTACGTAAGCGGAACGGAACAAATTGCAAGACAAAACCGTTTCTCTTTACCGCCAGTTCACACAGTTCTTTTGTTTTAAGCTCTTCCGGTACACCACCCAGATTTTTTCCGGATATCCTTACCGCCGACAAGCAGAATTCCGGGGTCTTAAAAGAAGCGGGTGTATGGGAAAGAACATCATCGAGATAATGCTGTAACGCGGTTACACAGAGTTCAAAGGTTTTGAATTCTTCCGGAACATGTTCAAGCGCACCACCATCTGTCCTGACAGCTTCCATGCAGAAATCATAGGTTTTAAAATCATAGGGAACTTTATCCAATTCCCAAAATCCGCTTTGGACCGCCTTTAGGCAGAACTCGTGAGTTTTTAACCTGTCGGGGATGTCATCCGGATCGCAGCCTTTTTCCATTGCTGCAAGACAGATAGCCTCTGTTTTGAACGCATCGGACACGTATTCCAGGGCAGGTCCATAATTTTGAACAGCCGCAAGGCATAGTTCCTCTGTGATAAGCGTTTCCGGTACATATTTAATTAGATAGCCATGTCTCATTACCGCCGTGAGGCACATTTCCGCTGTTTTGAGCTGTTCGGGAACATGGTGCAGTACATAAGACGCTTTTTGTACCGCCAGGGCGCAGAGTTCCGGCGTTTTAAGCGCCTCCGGTACGTATTGCAGCGCTTCCACTTTCTTTGCTACCGCAAGACGGCAGAGTTCAGGGGTTTTATCCTCCTCCGGTATTGAGCAAAGGGCTTCACCGTTTTTCCGAACCGCCTCAAGATAAAATGCCCCATTTTTGAATGTGTCCGGTACATAGTGCAGGGCCTTCCCCTGGCTCTTTATCGCATTAAGGCACAGTGTCCGGGTTTTAAATTTTTCCGGCACAAATTGGAGCGCGTAGGGGTTCCTCCTTACCGCAGTGGTACAAAGTTCTTCTGATTTTAATTCTTCGGGCACAAATTCAAGGGATTTGCCATAGGTTTTTATCGCTGCATGGCAAAGTTCCCGGGTTCTGAATTTTTCCGGCACGAGTTTAAGCGCAGAACCCCAGTGTTCCACCGCCATAAGACACAGTTTTGGCGTAACAAGTTCGGTGGGTACATATCCCAGCGCCTCATGGTGATTGGCAATAGCGGCCAGACATAATTCCGGGGTTTTAAATTTTTCGGGAACGTAGTAAAGTACGGACCGCATCTTGCCGCTTTCATCGACAAGCTCGACTTCAGATATAAATGATACAGCGGCAAAACACATCTCCAATGTTTTAAACGTTTCCGGCACATACTTAAGTATATGACCGTTTCTGTTGACCACTTCGGTATAGAGTTCCTGAGTTTTGTACGCATCCGGTACAAACTGCAACGCATGTCCGTCTTTCTTTATCGCAGCTTTGCAGAGTTCCGCTGTCCGCAGTTCCATGGGCACATATTCCAATGTGGCGCCGTATTTATTGGCCGCAAGCCGGCACAGCTCCGGGGTTTTTAACCCCTCGGGTACAAATTGAAGCGCGTAGGGGTCCCTCCTTACCGCAGCGGTACAAAGCTCCGCCGTTTTGAGCGTTTCCTCCACAAATCCAAGGGCGGATCCGTCTTTACGAACAGCCGCAAGGCATAGCTCCCCGGTTTTAAGCCCATGGGGCACAAAAAAAATCAGAGCAGGGTTACGCTCAAGCGCCCTGACCCAAAAAGCCTCAGTTTGGGGTTTCGCAGTCAGACGCTTTCCATCCGCTAAAATGCGCGCAGCTTCCTCCGCTTCAGCCTCATTGCCAAAGACGCCAGTTTCTATATCCTTATACCCGCTGTAGCGTTTGTAGCCCTCATTTTCCATCTCCCCAGGATTGAAACTGTCATAAATACTACCGGATAGAGCGCAAAATGTTTTTCCGCTGGTATGCACCGCCCAAAACGCTCCATCCGCAAATTCAAAATAATCCTTCATATAGTCTCCTTTACATTGTTCTTATTGAACGGGCCAAATGGAACCCCTATCAAGATGTAGCATCAATATTCTGCGGTAACGCTAATTATCCTTGGCGAGATTTTCAAACCGTGTATATTGCGGTAAAAAGACAATATCTACATATCCCACTTCCCCCTGACGCTGCTTAACCACATTAATCTTTGCTTCGGATTCCCCAAGCTTTCTTTCTAGAAACATAACGAGATCCGCATCCTGTTCAATAGCGCCGGACGCGCGGATATTGTTGAGCTGTGCTCCCTTTTCACTGGTCTGGCGGTTCAGTTGGGATAACACCACTATGGGAATTTCCAATTCCCTGGCAAGACTTTTAAGGGATTTTGATATTTCCGCAAACTGATCAAAGGTTTGCAAATTTGTATTATCGGGAGTAACCAGGGTCAGATAATCAATAAAAATAATCTCAACTTTTTCATGAAGCCGCAAACGCCGCGCCTGAGATCGGAGGTCAAAAAGTTTCATGTTAGGTGTATCAATAATATACAAGGGGGCTTCATATAAGCTGCCTGCGGTCTCAAGCATTTTTTGTAAATCGCTGGATTTTAAGAACCCTGTTTTAAGCCTTTTGGCATCTATCCGGGATTCCCCCGCAAAAAGTCGCAGGACCAGGGAAAGATCATTCATTTCCAAAGAAAAAAATGCCGCCGGGATTTTCTTTTTAATCGCAATATGAGCGGCCATGGATAATGCCAGGGCAGTTTTCCCCACCGAAGGCCGGGCGCCGATTACAATAAAATCGGAGGGCTGAAAACCTGATGTCAATTCATCCAACTTACTGAATCCCGATGGAATACCTGTAAGGGACGATCCTGATTTTAAGCGCTCCTCTGTCTTTTCAATAAACAGTGGTACTATTTTATCCAGCCTTTTATAAATTATCCCCTTCTTATTCTCCACAATACCGAATATATCCTGCTGGGCTTTTTCCAGAATTTCTCCGTATTCTACTGATTCATCAAACACCTTGTCAATGATAAGGTTAGCTATTTTGAATAATGACCTTTTTACAGAACAGGCGAATACAATTTTTGCATAGTATTCAATATTTGCAATGGAAGGCACCACGCTGGTTAGGGATGCAATATATCCATAACCACCCGCTGTATCCAACTCTCCGTTTTTCTTAAGTTCTGCGGCAACCGTAATAATATCCGCAACATACCCTTTATGCAGCAAATATCCAACAACCTGATAAATCCGTTTATTTGCGCCGGAATAAAAATCATCTCCTGTTAGAAATTTTTCAGTAATTTCCAGGGCGTTTTTATCAAGCAGCAATGCCCCAAGGACTGCCCTTTCCGCTTCATCGTCATGGGGAGGAACCCTATACCCAAGCAAAGATAATTCTTTCATGCTTTTGTTTTCCATCATCCCTGGATCAAAATGGTCCTTCATATAGTCTCCTTTATACAGAATAACAGTGACATCTAATGTCTTACTTAGCTAAAGGTATTATATACATTATGATTTTAACACTTCCCTGATATGCCGCTTGGGTTTAACCGGGTATGACGAATTAAATAACCCGGACGGTACTCCGATGGCATTAACCGCGTTTAATATTGAAAAAACATGGTTTTTTTTCGCCCATTGCCGCTGTTGCTCTACGGTCATTGCCACTATATTAGCTTCCCTATCTTGACTTTTATTATATGTAAAGGAAAAGTAATCCTGGCCGTGAATACAATACATCAACAAGTCCCATTCCAGATCAAGCTGAGAGTTGTATCCTGATAGGGGTGCATATATCCGCCCCAGGGTTGCCAATTTTGACGCCATTGATACTATAGATTTATTGCCATCTTGTAATTGATCTTCACGCAAAGTCTGCCTGAGATCGTTTCCCACACACATATCCATTAGCCCATTTATATTATAATCAACAGCTTTAAATTCTTTCCTGATATGCAATAATAATTTTCGATTGTGGTGTAACGCAGCGAATCTGAATGATTCCTGTAATTGCCACCTCGATACAGTATATTGCTGCAACAATGTATTGAGAGTATCCAATCCGGCCAAAATAGCTTGTTCTATTTCAACCATTTCGTAAGAACTCCTCGCCGCCTTCCAATTGTATTTTATCATCGCTTAAACCTCAATTTTAAGACCAACTGGGTTGAGCGGCTGCAATAAATGCGAACGAGCTAGATGGAGCATTAAGGGAAGTGCGGCAGAGCACCCTGTACTGCTCTGCAGAAAGAGCTTTGTAATTTACATAGGGAAGGGCATGGCCGTTTTGCGTTACTGCCGCAAGGCAGAGGTCGAATGTTTTGTATTCATCGGGGATATATTGCAGCGCCTCTACATCACACTTCACGGCTATTTCGTAGAGTTTCTGCGTTTTAAGCGATTCCGGTACATAGTTATAGTTTAAAGCATAGCCATATTTCCTTTCTACTGCCATGGCGCATAACTCGAATGTTTTGAGCGGTTCGGGCACATATTCAAGTACGCTGTCTGCATTTTTAACCGCCTCTAAACAGAGTTCCGCTGTCCGCAGAAGTTGGGGGACATATTGCAGCGCCGTGCCGTCTGCCTTGACGGCGGCGAGGCATAGTTCGGCGCTCAAAAAACGCTCGTTTATAAGTTTAAGCGCAAAACGGTTGGTTTGTACAGCGAGGAGATACAATTCTTCAGTTTTGAGCGGTTCCGGAACATATTGCAGCGCATATCCATTACTTTTAACTGCCTGGTAACAGAGTTCCTGCGTTTTAAGTGCTTCCGGTACGAACATCAGGGCACTGCCGTTTTCGATAACCGCATCCATACAGAGTTCCAGGGTCTTGAGTTCCAAAGGCACCTGCCCAAGTATTAAGCCTTCTCCCTGAACCACCTTACGGTAAAAATCCGATGTTTTGAGTTCCAAAGGCACCTGCTCAAGCGTTAAGAATTCTACCTGAACTGCCTTACAGTAAAAATTCGGGGTTTTGAATTCGCTGCGCATGTGTTCCAATACCCTGTTGTTATAAGTCCATTTCTCCAGGATTTTAAGAAAAATTCTCTCACTTTGCATGCTATCCGGCAAGTTCAGAAGCCAACCCCCTCCTTCGCAATTTGCTGCCGCAAAATAGAGTTCTTCCGTTTTTAGATGCTCAGGTGCACAATGCTCAATCGTGACAGGCGAATTCTCTGCAGCGATATAACATAATTCGTGGGTACGTAAGCGAAACGGAACAGATTGCAAGGCAATACCGTCTCTCTTTATCGCCAGCTCACACATTTCTTTTGTTTTAAGCTCTTCCGGTACACCACCCAGATTACAGCCGGATATTCTTACTGCCGATAAGCAGAACTCCGGCGTTTTAAATGAATCGGGTATATCAGAAAGCACATCACCACGAGATTGCTGTAATGCGGTTACACAGAGTTCAAAGGTTTTGAGTTCTTCCGGAACATATTCCAGTTCATTACCGTCTACCCTGATGGCTTCCATGCAGAAATCATAAGTTTTAAAATCATCGGGCATTTTATCCAGAGGTGCTCCCAAATATTTTTTTTGGATTACCATTAGATAGAACCCTTGGGTTTTTAACCTATCGGGGAGCTTGTCCCAACCGAAGCCTTTTTCCGCCGCCGCAAGACAGATAGCCTCTGTTTTGAACACCTCGGGCACGTATTCCAGGGCAGATCCATCATTTTGAACGGCCGCAAGGCATAGTTCCTCTGTGATAAGCATTTCAGGTACATATTTGATCGCACAGCCATCTTCTATTACCGCCGAGAGGCACATTTCCGCTGTTTTGAGCTGTTCGGGGACATAACCCAGTGCATAAGGCTCTTTTTGTACCACCAGTGCGCAGAGTGCTGGCGTTTTAAGCGCCTCCGGTACGTATTGCAGCGCTTCACCTTTCATTTCTACCGCCAGGTCGCAGAATTCCAGCGTTTTAAGCGCCTCCGGTACGTGTTGCAGCGCTTCACCTTTCATTTCTACCGCCAGACGGCAGAGTTCAGGTGTTTTATCCGCCTCCGGTATTGAGCTAAAGGCTTCAACGTTTTTCTGAACCGCCTCAAGGTAAAATGCCCCATATTTGAAGGTGTCCGGCACATATTGCAGGGCCTCCCCCTGGCTTTTTATCGCCGTAAGGCACAGTTCCCGGGTTTTAAATTTTTCCGACACAAATTGAAGCGCCATATCGTGCTGTACTGCAAGAGCGCACAGTTTTTCTGATTTTAAATCTCCGGGCACAAATTCAAGGGATTCGCCATCATTTTTTATCGCTACATGACAGAGTTCCCGGGTTCTGAGTTTTTCCGGTACGAGTTTAAGCGCGGAACCCCAGTATTCTACCGCAGTAAGGCAGAGCTTTGGGGTAACAAGTTTGGGGGGTACATATTTCAACGCCTCAGAGTCTTTAGCAACGGCATTAAGGCATAGGTCCGGGGTTTTAAATTTTTCTGGAACGTAGTAAAGTGCAGAATATATCCCGTCAATTTCATCGACAAAACGGAAGTCACGTAAATAGTACACGGCGGCAAAACATATCTCGAACGTTTTAAGCGCTTCCGGCACATACTTAAGCATATGGCCGTATCCATAAACCGCTTCGGTACAGAGTTCCGGAGTTTTGTACGCTTCCGGTACATACCGGAACGCTCGCCCGTCTTTTTTTACCGCAGCTTTGCAAAATTCCGCTGTCCGCAGTTCCTCAGGCACATATTCCAGCGCAGCGCGGTATTTTTTGACTGCAAGCCGGCACAGCTCCGGGGTTTTTAACCCCTCGGGTACAAATTGAAGCGCGTAGGGGTTCCTCCTTACCGCAGTGGTACAAAGCTCCGCCGTTTTGAGCGCATGGTCCACAAATTCAAGGGCAGATTCGTCTTTACAAACCGCCGCAAGGCATAGTTCCTCTGTTTTAAGTGTTTGGGGTACGAAAAGAATCAGAGTAGGGTTACGCTCAACCGTCCTGACCCAAAAAGCCTTAGTTTGGGGTTTCGCCGTCAGACGCTTTCCGTCCGCCAAACTGAGCGCAGCTTCCTCCGCTTCAGCCTCACTGTCAAAGACGCCGGTCTCTATATCCTTGTACCTGCTGTAGCGTTTATAGCCCTCGTTTTCCATCACCCCAGGATTGAAACTGTCATAAATACTACCGGATAAAGCGCAAAATGTTTTCCCGCTGGTACGCACCGCCCAAAACGATCCATCCTCAAATTCAAAATAGTCCTTCATATAGCCTCCTTTACATTGTTCTTATTGAACAGGCCAAACGGAACCCCATTTCAGTATGATAAGTGCAGGGAGGATAGCTGGACCGCATGGCGGAGCGTATGCCAGCCGATGACCAAAGATAAGCGCCGCCCCGGCGTATCCTGCATTCCCCGGTTGCCGGTCCCAGGGGATTGACTGCGTTATCTTCGTATTTTCCTTCCCAATCCCAGCACCATTCCTGTACATTCCCATGCATATCATATAAGCCCCAGTTATTGGGATCGAAGCTCCCAACCGGAAGCATCTCCCTTTTGTAAGTCCCGTCAAAATTAGCCTGGTAGGCAGAAATACTGTTCCCGGTATAAAAAGTCGTTTTTGTTCCGGCCCGGCAGGCGTATTCCCATTCGGCTTCCGTGGGCAGCCGGTACCCGTCGGCGTCATGGTTCCAGTACACAAGCCATCTGAAGTCATCGTACTTACAGTAATTACCCGGATCTATCCGATCCTTATGGATGGTATAGGCCGGCAAAAGCCCCTCACTTTTACTGCGCAAATTGCAATATATAACCGCCTCATACCAGTTTATTTTATGAACAGGCAGGTTTCTCCCTTTGAATTCACTTGGATTATCCCCGGTCACATCCTCATACTCACCCTGGGTCACCGCGTATTTCCCCAGAAAAAATGAATCCACCCTTACCTGATGCTGTTTTTCATAATCATAGGTATTCTTCCTGGAACCAATATTCCGATCCGGCTCAGACAGGGGGCTTCCCATCAGGAAAGTACCCCCGTCGATCAGCACAAGTTCAGGAATAACCGGCGCCGCTATGGCTGGTTCCACACCGATCCGGGTTTCCCGGGACAAGGGATCCCACAAAACACTATCCCCCTCCGGGGAATCCGAAAGGAGGCGCAGCAGCACACTTCTTTCCTTTTTATATTCCCCCAAGGCATAGTCATTTAATAACCCTGCCAGAAGGACATGGTTGTCAAAGACCTCGGGTCCTTTTTCCTGTACAATTATTTTCAGGAGTTCCCTCATGGAAGTATCACCCATAAACGTGTACCTCATTGAAAGAAGAACGGGCTAGACGGAACCCGATGGAAAGATAGTACCGCCCATAGGGGCGGCCTGCAAACCGACTGCCGGAACGGACTCCGTAGAGCCACCAATTCCAGCTTCCTCCCCGAAGTACACGCTGGGTTCCTGATGCCGGTCCGTCGGGTGTATCGGTATCAGTGGTATATGGCCCCAACCAATCCCAGCACCACTCAAACACATTCCCGTGCATATCGTATAAACCCCAGCCATTGGGATTAAAGCTGCCCACCGGAAGTACTCCGCTTTTATGTTTTCTGTTAAAATTTGCCTGATCCGTAGTAATGGTGTCTCCGGTACTAAAAGAAGTAGTGGTTCCGGCCCGGCAGGCGTATTCCCATTCAGCCTCTGTGGGGAGCCGATACCCATCGGCGCTTTTATCCCAGCTTACGGTCCAGCGGTGCAGGTCGTGACAGTCCAGGTTGTTCCGGTCAATCTCTTCCTTATTGATATGATAGGCCGGGTGCAGCCCATCCCGGCGACTCCGTAGATTGCAGTATTCTACTGCCTCATACCAGGTTACCTGTTCCACCGGGTTTTCCGCGCCCTTGAACCTGCTCGGGTTGTATCCGATCAGCTCCTCATATTCTCTATGGGTAACAGGACAAGCGCCCAGAAAAAAATCCCAAACCTTTACTTGATGAAGGGTTTCGTCAGGATCGGCTTCACTTGCATCCCACCCTTTCTTTTCTGTATCGGGGCTTCCCATCATAAAGACGCCGCCCTGTATTTTGATAAGCCCGTCCGCTTCACCCATCAGTACTATACCTTCCATTTATATGATATAGTATAGCATGATCACAGTGACATCTAATGTCATATTAAAACATTTTTCAATTTTATTATATCTTCGTGATTTAACCCAAGCTTGTTTATTAAATAATCATGTATAATTAACGAAAAATCTTCGCCCGGTATTATTGCTTCTCCCTTTATCCTGGACATCATATTTTTAATATACATGGCGCCCTGCTTAAAATCATTTTCGGAATATTCGGAATTGGTAACAAAGGACAGCATATAACCCTTTACAATTTCATTAAAATGAGCGCCCAGCAATATCTCCAACACCATTGAAACAAACCCTGTTCTGTCTATTCCTGCTTCACAATGAAAAAGATAGGGAGGATTTTTTTCAACCATATACAATATCCCCTTTTTCAATTTTTTACCAAACAGATTATCCATAAATTTCATATTCATATGCAATGCAATAACATTGCCGTCTTCATATAATTTTTTGTACCAGGGGCAGTGCACAATCTTTGATTTTACTGAGGCTTCACTATCAACGAGGTTTATAATTGAATTTATTCCCGCTGCCCCTGCGGCAAAAGCTATTTCTTTAACCTGTATACCATCACAAACCGGATGATTGCTGCGATACAATTTTCCATGGCCTATACGGCCTGAACATATTTCCCTGAAATTTGATGTTTTAATTTTTATACTAATCCAGAGCCCAGCCTGCCTCAAGAAGCGCGTCAACCGTTTCGTAAGATTCCTCACCGCCGCCGTCCAGCTGTATTATCCATTTATCCACCGCAGCATTTTCTACTGTCATCATACCAAAACGTGTGCCATCGGCGTTCTTGAACCGCGCGGCGTCCACAACCATGCTCCCCAATGCCCACTGCTTTTTACCCGTATCCGGGTCCGTGCAGGTGAGCATTTCTTCCAATTCCAGTCGTGTCCGTTTTGTAAGTTCTGTGCTCCAGGGCATTTTTTCGGGCATCATCGTTTCTTTCCAAATACCTTGCCCAGGGGCGAGGCCAGAATTTGCCGGTTATGCTTTTTCCATACAAGAGAACCCATACCGAAACCAAAGAATGCCATAATGACGGAGCCAAAAAAACCGCCTGCAAAAATGCCAATGATGCCTGGAACCGCTGTACACAGGATGATGAAACGGCGGGCGGATGCAGGCGCCGGGGCGGCGGAAATTTTTGCCCCGCAGGATGAGCAGAATTGCGCTCCCGGGTTAAGCTTTGCGCCGCAGGACAGACAGTTTTCCGGCGCCGTGGAAACCTTTGTTCCGCAGGATGAACAGAATTTAATGCCATCTGCTATGTACGCGCCGCATTGGGTACAGGTTGTTCCAGCAGCCGTTACGGCTGGTACGATGGAAGGCGCAGTTTGCGGGACAGGGACGGACGTTGGCGTTACGGGCGGTGCAACCGGTGTTACAGGCGGCACAACCGGTGTTACGGGCAACGCAACCGGCGTTACAGGCAACGCAACCGACGTTACAGGGGACGGAACCGGTGCGGGGGGAATCTCCGAGGAATCTTCTTGCTCCAAATGTATTTCCCAATTATCGTAATTTCCATCGTATTTCCATGTACCGGAGGGGGCATCGTAAAAATAGATTCCCCCTTTTCTGCCATTGCCCATATAGGCCGCAACAAAGGATTCACCGAATATGCCAAATGTATTTGGTGCAAATGGAGGATCATTTTCCTCATTAACGTTGCTTCCTATGCTTATGAGGGTTAAGGGATTCTTGTCAAAGGCGCCATTGCCGATATTCTTGACACCCTTAAGGTCAATATGTTGAATTTTGTTGTTATAAAATGCGCCTGTGGCAATTCCTTCAAGCGCAGCCGCATCATCAAGATCGACTTCTTCTATTTCATTATCCGAAAATACATTCTCTAAAATATACCGTAACTTTCCCGGAATATGTACGCTGCTTAATTTATTTGCGCAAAACGCGCCATCGCCGATTTCGGTAAGGCTGTCGGGAAGAAAAATTTCTTCTAGTTGATTATCCAAAAAAACTTCCGCACCAATTTCCGTTAAGCTCTCCGGCAGCTGAACGCTTTCTATTTGGTTATATGAAAATTCCGCATTTATAACAGTAACACCCGAAGGAAATATAAGTTGGACAATTTCATTTTCACTAAAAGTACCACCAACCAAAGTTATTCCATCGGGGAAATAGATTCCCTGGATTCCCTCCGCCTGATGCTCACAATCATCTTCATCATACCCAATAAATTTATCAGAATCAAGCGCAGGGTGCTTATCAAGCTCGGAAAGAGCAGCCAGAGCATTCTCATTTGCAGGGTCAAGCTTTAAAGCCTGCAAATAGCTTTCCCGCGCTTTGGCATAGTCCTCCAGATCACAATACACTAAGCCCAAATTATAATAACCCATTGCAGTAGGCGAAAGCCGCTGGGCTTCATGGTAATCCTTTAGGGCATTATCGTATTCTCCAAGTCTCCGGTATGCAATGCCCCGGTTATTAAAAAAACGCCAGTCATTGGAAGCTCCGGAGACTTCGCGTATTGCCATTGTATAGGCGGCAATTGCACCGGATAAATCATTTTCTTCAAGAGCTTTATTGCCCTTTTTCTTAAGCTCCTCCGAGGTAAGAACCGGGGGTGTTTCGGACGACAGAGCCGTTTTTGGGGGATTGTTGTCTAAAAAAAGGGCGCATATTTCCTCTCTCATCGTGATTGGAATAGGTTCAATAATATCAGTACGGATGTGGCGATAGTTCAACATATCACTGAAGGCATTAAGGGCGGTAAGACAAAGCTCAACTGTACGCTCTTCTTCAGGGACAGAACAAAGACTTCGGCCATTATGCTGTACGGCATACAGCCACAATTCCGGCGTTTTGAATTCCTCCGGAATGTTAGATACCGGAAGGAAGTAATCCGCAGCGGAAAAAACCATTTCCCGGGTTTCGAATTCTTTCGGTACCAGATTATAATTGCCTGGAGAGTTCTTAACGGCAGCAAGGCAAAGTTCGTAAGTTTTGTATTCCTTCGGCAACATTCTAAAAAAAACCGAAAGGCTCCTCCGAATAGCCTCCGCCTGAACAGCGTTCGCCTGAATTGCGCTCACCTGAATAGTGGCGGGCTTGCCCAACCATGCTGATTCCAGTATTTCATCCATCAACTGGTAAAGTGCTGGTATGTGTTCTTCCGGCACATATTCAAGTTCATGATAGGCATCACGAAGGACGGCTGCACGACAAAGATCCGGCGTACGGCAGTCTTCGGGAATATTCTTCAATGATATCCCTAATCCGTGGGTTGCAAGCGCAGCATCAAATACTTCTTTCCATACCGCCGGGACCACGGAACCAAATACTGCATTTGGAATATATTTCGGAGGGAAATAGTTCCACGGTCCGGATGCAAAAGAACTTGGCGCCTGTGCCGCAGCAAGACACATCGCCGGGTCTCTCAAATCTTCGGGAACAAATGCAAGCGCATGGCCGTCATTTTGTACGGCCGCAAGGCAAAGATCCCGGGTCCGCATCTCCATAGGCGCCAGAAAGAGGGCGTGGCCGTTTTTTTGTACCGCCGCAAGAAACAGGTCTTTGGTTTTTAGTTCTTCCGGCATATATTTGAGTACAAAAAGCCATCGCTCGTACAAGACGTTAGAGCCAAAATCCTCAAGCTGCGCTACCTTTCTTCCAACACCAGATACCCACTTGTACTGCGCTTCTATAGCTGCGGTCCCCCGGGGGCTTTCTGTTATTGCATCCAGAATGAAGTCCTTTGTAATAAACTTCTGCGGCACATAGTTGATTGCATATGCAATTTCCCGTACTGCGGCAAGATACATTTCCCGGGTCCGCAAATGTTCCGGCAAACAGTCAAATACCTTGTCCAGAAAATTGGCAGTCCTTTTCATTCTCTGCAGAGACTCTAAACACATTTCCCCTGTCAGCACGGAATGGGGAATATAGCATAGTTCCTGGGGAGAGTCTTCTGACCCCCGTATCGCCGCAAGACACAGTTCCGCTGTCCGCAGGCGCTCGGGTACCAATTCCAGACGGCTGCCATTCCGAACCGCTTCAAGGCATACAGGGTAAGTCCGCAGGGGGAGCGGCACAAATTCAAGGGTATATTGCCTCCGCGCGGCGACAAGGCAGATTTCTTCTGTTTTTTGTTCCTCGGGCATAAACTTGATTATATTATCGTGTGGGGAAAAGAGTATCGCAGCTTTCCAAAATGCATCAGTCTGGGGAAACGCGCTCTTTGCTTTTGTTTTTGCTGCCTTCTCCGCCTCGGCATAGAGCGTTTCGAGTGTACACTGTTTTTTTCTGGCCTTTACGACAGGATTGTTGACAGAACCGGTTTCGGTGTAGTAGCAAGTAATATCAGTTTCAATATGCCACCATGATCCATCAGCAAATTCAAAATAATTTTTGTACTTTTGAGGAATATTGTCGCTCACTGTTCACCCCCTTTTATCGCCGTCCTTATCAGGCTTTTTTATATTCAGCGATACTGTAATCAACCCAGTGTTTTAATTTGTCCAGAAAATCATCGGTATATTTATAATCGACATCATCTACATTCCATAACTGGCTGTTTTTTATTTCGTCCTTAATGCTTTTCTTAAGCAAATAGTCACCATCAATAGAGTCGAATTTTGGCAACAGGGCTGACAAAAAACCGATGGCGTTACTTTCAATATATTTTCTGGCATCGCGGTCCGGAATATCCAATACAACAACGCCGAGATTTCTGATATATTTGGATACTTTTTGCTCAAGGGGCAATTCTTTTTCAGCTAATTTTTTTGGCCTCTTGTTTCCCTTATCCCATTCAGGGTATTCATTCATAAGATTTTCTGAATTGATAAAGGCATTGCCAACGTGCTTTCTGAATGAAGATTCACGATGATTACCACCATTATTCTTTTTCGCCCCATAATGCGCTTTAAGCCTGCCCCTTAATTTTGCTTTTTTTGGTTTTTCATCTATGTCAACTGTTCCCACCCGCACTATCCGCGGAAAATCACCAAGACCTGCTTCCGTGTCGTCAAAGAAAAAATACACGCCTTTCTGCGGCCATTGACTTGTTTTTAAGTTTTCAATAGCTTCCCCAAAATTCCACCTTTGTACGGTACCTTTTTCAAGGCGTTTCAGCTCCTGATAGAATTTTTCAAGTTTTTCTTTTCCCATAACTAGTCTCCTTTTGCGTTTATTGTCCGAAGTTCTTCGGCTGCTCCGATAGTAGCATATGGTATACCATATTTCTAGTGACACCTAATGTCATGGTAGGGTGGACTTTATTGGAATGATGAGAATAGTGCCCTTTTTTATTTCCGTACCTCCGGTGTTTGTTTAATTGCCATTTTCCGGATTGCTGAGGTCTCATTTGCTGCAAAAACCAGGGCTTGCAAAATGCCGATGATATACTCCTGTTTTTCCTCGCTTAGGGCGGAAAATGCATTGCATACCTTGTCAAGCTTTTCTTCTTTTGTCATGGCAGTTCACCTCATTGTAAAATACTCACAATGTAGATATAATATACCAACATGTGAGTATTCGTCAATCCTCATTCCGTAAAAAAATACCTTGTTTAGTGAGTTTTCTTGTGGTACATTTGACCTATGACCGTCAATGAACGCCTCAAACAGGCCCGAAAAGCCCTCAATATGTCCCAGGCGGAGTTTGCCAAAGCCATTTTTATCAGCAATGGTTATATTGCGGAATTGGAATCCAATCACCGGAAGGTCAATGACCGGATTATCCACCTTATCTCGCTGACCTTTGGGATTAGTGAAGCATGGCTGAAAAACGGCGAGGGGGAGATGCTGTACAAGACACCGGACGAAAAACTCCAGCGCATGATTAGCCTGTTCAACGACTTGCCTCCAAAGTTTCAGGATTATGTGATGGTTCAAATAGAAACCCTGCTCAACACAACCAAGACCGGGTAATTCTGCGGGGCGTTTTTTCCAAGTCCAACAGTTTTCATCAGTAGCATATCCTTCATTATCTGCAACAGTTCTCTTTATATGCAGCTTCAAGCAATTTAATTTCACTTAAACAACGGTTTCTATCCGCCTCACTTCCTTTTTTATAAATAAAATCAAATGCTTCATACAAATCAATAAAATTTTTAGATGTAATACCAATCCCATTAGTAAATAGAAAATAATACATACTGATAAGCTCAAACAATTCATTAACCGAACAATCGACACGCGGCCTTATTAAACCTTCCTCTTCAATTAATTGTAATCCAACCTTATTCAGCATTTGAAATAATGTATAAATGCCAAGTTGATTTCTACATATACTATTGGTATTAGTAAAATGTTTCACTTCATTCACCAGATGAAGTATTGTTACTATTTTCATATAACTTCTAATTTGATCATCTGAATCATAATTTTCTTTAAAAATACCAAAATTAAAAAAATACTGCTTATTTATCAATAGTTCTTTTAACATATTTTGTTCATTTATTCCAAAAACAGTATAAATTAATTTAGAAATATCATTAATATAGTTTATTCCCCACCAAAAAGGAGTATCATCAGCCAACCAAATTCTATAGAGATTATCCGCATATTGAATAATGATTTTTTTACCAAAAATGGTATCCGTTTCTAAAAAGAAGATGAAGAAAAAATTTTCACCTTTTATAATGCTGGTATCCCAGTGCTCGCTGGTTTTTTTATCCCCAATACACCACCTGGCGCCGCTGCCACCACAACCAAAAGAATTAAAATAAACCATGCATTCCCAATCAAGGGGGATCGTAATAATAAAATCTTCCATTTGGGCAATAATATTACAATTGCAATTCAGGAACAGGGTAAGCGGATTTTTCTTTGCTTTTCTTTTACTGTTTTTTGCAGACCTTTCTGCCAGTTCAAATACCTTTAGAAAATCAGTGTAATGCAAATCTCTATTGTTCCAGTCTATTTTGCTCTCATAAACCGGATACTTATTAAAGAATTTTTTAACCTCAAATTTTTCCGCCTCCGTCAATAGCAAAAGATTATCAATAAGCCGGGCTTTTTTTGTATATTGCTTTTCCTTTCCCATTAATAAAACACTCCAACCTTTTTATATGCTTTACCTGTCAGTTCAAAGATTTTCTTCGGTAGATTGTATATACTAACGACATGGGTAAAAGTAATAAATTTTAAGCCGAAAAAATGGCTTTTTGGGGCTTTTTGAGGGGTTATAGGGCGCTGGTTAAGTTATTACAGGAAACAAGGCTGTTTTAGTTTACGGAACTACCCTTTTCTTCATTTATCATTTTGGTCAAAAGGATTCTGTCATTCCCGTTCACCAGTCCTTGGCGTATCTTTTTGAGCAGCAGGCTCCCGGTTGGTTTGGTCAGCCTCAGGGTACGCGAAAATTCCAGGGGTGTAATATCCGGACTGCGGTTATACAAGGCCACCGCTGCAAACCACTTTTCCAGAGGGATACGGCTCTTGTGCATGAGGGTCCCTGCGCTTAAGGAAAGCTGATATCCGCAGCCTGAACATTCGTACTGATTCCGCTTTTGCACAGGATAGTAAGCCGTGCCGCCGCAGCGGGGGCATATAAACCCCCTGGGCCAGCGTATCCTGAAAAGCTGTTCATCATAGTCCATACAGGTCAGTATACCAACCTGTAATAACTTAACCAAGCCCCCACAGTCTTGGCGTCTGCGGAGATTCTTTGTAGTGATCATATTTTGCCTATGACCTCTAATGAAATTCGTGCATCTCAATTTAAACCTTCAGTGTATCATATTTTCAAAAAAGTCAAAGAAGTCGATGTTAGCCTCAGCAAGCTCCGCTTCCATTGCCCGTTCTATCAGGGCTTTACTCAGCTGCTTGATGATCCCTTCTTGCCCCATCATGTCTTCAGGGCCTTTGTAATCCTTTAGGATCT
Source organism: Treponema primitia ZAS-1 (assembly GCF_000297095.1). Classification (NCBI taxonomy): domain Bacteria; kingdom Pseudomonadati; phylum Spirochaetota; class Spirochaetia; order Treponematales; family Treponemataceae; genus Treponema; species Treponema primitia. The sequence goes on from NZ_AEEA01000048.1 coordinate 75,287, forward strand.
CATCCAGCAATTCTTTCGAAAAGGCCATACTTACTCCTTTGGGTAGTATAGCCGTTTACACATTATTTTTACAGGCTCGTCAAAGAGGATGGCCATGCGCTGCAATTTGTACCGGAACCCATGCGGAGTCAGGATTTATATTGGCTGCCTATCAGGAATCGATTTGCATCATTCGTGTTGAAAACCATTCCTGAAGAATTCAAAACAAGGGAATTCTATCTTACTGCCATTGAATACGATACAAGGGTCTTTCGGAGGGTACCGGACGCACTCAGGGGTGATCCCGGTTTCTACACCGCCGCAATACAGAGAGATCCGAATGTATTGGTTTTTATTCCGGATACATTGCTAACACCGGAACTGTGTTTATCCGCTGCTTTAAACAATTTTGAAGCACTCTTGTATATACCCGAAAAAATAAAAACATCTGAATTCTATCTTGCCCTTTGCAGGGCCGGGGGAAAATGTCAATGATACTTTGTTATTTGAGGACCCTGCGATGTTATTCCGCCTGTCTGTCGATGCAGGGAGATGCTATTTCCCGCATCGCGCCCTTTATCGTAATTTGATTGATCAATAGAAAACTTAACGGTTCTTCTCGTGGGAACAATAAGCGCCAGGGTATTTTCGACATAATCACAGGCTTGCAAATACCGGCGTTCTCTTTGGCTGATCCATGATTCATCGGTATCCATGTTATTGAGTTTCTCAATAACAGTCCGGGAAGCGCCTTTACAGAAAGCATCCCGGCTGCTGCGTCCGCCTACCGCCATAGACAGCCGCTGTATTGCTTCTTTGAGGTAAACAAACATTTCATTTGCAACCGTTGCATAAACTTCATCACCAATAAACTGAATAGAAAAGGTATAATAGCTGGAGACATCATCTTCATAAATTAAATTTTGATTCCGCCTCATGACTACACCGTATAAATCTGCAACCGTAAGTGCAAGGCTTTGCTGCCACAATGGAATATTTCTTTTTGTGGGGATATCGAAGGATGCCATAAAATCTCCGGCGGATATGCTGTATTCACTCATCAACAGTTGTGCTTTTTCCGCCGCTATTGCCGCCTCGTTAATCGAAGTGGATTCGGACATCGCAAAGAGTTTTCGTATTTTCTCTATAACCTTATCTTTTTCGGTTAATTCAGGCATTTCTGCGCTCCAGCCACTTCCTATCCCCTCACATAACTCTGCTCAGGACCATATACACCGCGGTTCCGCCAATAATACTGATCAGGGGGTTCCGCTTCCACAGGTGCACCAGGGCGGTGAAGGCGGAAGCTATCAGCACCGGGATGCTTATGTGGATGTTGTCTTTGATGGGTCCGCTTATGGCGTTGAACGCCAGTACGGTCATGGCCACGGGGGGAGCAGTTTTTTCCACCAGGGATAGGAAGGTCTCCGATGTCTTTTTTCGGAAGAACAGGAAAGGGAACACCCGGCAGAAAAAAATTACCGCCCCCATGACGAAGGTCATAACAAGGGCCTGGGTGACGCTAACCATTTCCGGCCTCCGTTCCTGTACCGGCTTCTACGGGGCGCTTCCCCGTCAGCAGTTGTACGGTAACCAGGGCAATCACCATGGCCGAGAGCAGGGAGAGCCGGGAGGGCAGAAATGCTACGCCCAGGATCGCCGCCAGGGCGGAAATGATAAAGGGCTTGGGACGCTTTACCCGGAGTATCTGTTCGATCATGAGAACGATAAACAGGGCGGTTAGGGCAAAGCTGATCCCCTCCATGCTGAAGGGGATGAGGGTTCCCAGCAAAGCGCCGATCACCGCGCCGAAGGTCCAGTATGCATGATCCAGGAGGGCCACCAGGAACATAAAGCGGCTTTTCGCTCTGGGGTCCTGGTTTTTATCTTCAGGCAGGGAAGAGAGGAGGGCGAAGGTTTCATCCGTTAGGGCAAAGATGAGATAGAACTTATAGGGGCCGGCGGCATTGAACCGTTTGAACATGGTGAGACCGTAGGCTATGTGCCGGGCGTTGACCACCAGCTGTACCAGGGCTGCCTCAAGAAGACCTGCCCCGGCGGCAAAGAGGCCCACGGCGATATACTGACCGGCCCCGGCGTACATCACCACGCTCATGATCAGGCTGAGCCACCAGGGGTAACCGGCGTCTACCAGGAGGAGGCCGGCGGCTATTCCGATGGCGAGGTAACCCAGAAGGACCGGAAAGGAGTATTTGACGGCGCTGATGAATAATCCCTTGTTGTTTTGCACATTCATGGTTGTTCTCAAATTTGTGTATCCATGATACACTGTATTTATGGATTTTACCATAAATTCCAAAGAACGGAAGGCCCTCTTGGCGGACGCCCGGGAAAGCATCGCCGCCAGGCTGGAAAACCGGCGGCCCGAATATTCGCGGGATCCGGAACTGCAGCGGTCAATCGAAAGCGGAAATTCGGCGCTGCTCCGGCCCTGCGGGGCCTTTGTAACCCTCCGTAAGGCGGGAAGTCTCCGGGGCTGTATAGGCAGGATGGCATCCCCGGACCCCTTGGAAAAAACCGTCCGTACCATGGCTTGCGAAGCGGCCTTTGGAGATCCCCGGTTTCCACCCCTTGCCCGGGACGAATGGCCCGCCTGTGGTATCGAAATCTCCGCCCTCTCCCCCATGGAGGTCTGCGCCGATCCCCGGCAGGTGGTGGTGGGTGTCCACGGGCTTCACCTCACCCTGAGGGGCCGGTCCGGGGTACTGCTTCCCCAGGTGCCGGTGGAGCAGGGATGGAACCTGGATGAATATCTGGATTATATTTGTGTTAAAGCGGGTCTTCCTCCCGGTTCCTGCGAGAACCCGGAAGCGAAGCTGCTAACCTTTACAGCGATAGTGTTCGGAGAGGATTAAGTATGAATATAGACGATCCCAGGGTTGGAGAAAATCTCGGAGAATTATCACGGACCCTTGCGAATACCGGGGAACCGGAACTTATCGAATCCTTTCTCCGCTGCCTCCTGACCCCTGCGGAAACGGCGGATATCGCCGCCCGGTGGGCCCTGGTCAAAGCCCTGGACGCGGGGCTTCCCCAGCGGGAGATTGCGAAAAACCTGGGGCTTTCGCTCTGCAAGATAACCAGGGGTTCCAGGGAATTAAAAAAAGACAATTCCGCATTCCGGCGTATCCTGGAAATGGCGAAGAAAGGCTAGGTATAGATCTTTGAGGAGACCTTGTTTTTCGCTTCAAATATCTTATCGATAAATTTTTTTTCAAGCTCCGAGAGAGTGTAGCCCCGGTGGTAGATGAGGATATCCTTATAATGGTTGTTTTCTATCTTGCATTTCCGGAGTATTAACCCATACCGGTCAAGCAGATTATCGGGAAGCGGAGAGGTCCACATGATTATTTTGGGGATGGTACTGAGAAGATCAAACTCGTTGTACCGTTCGTACAGATAGATTCGCTTTTGCGATTCCATATCAGGGCTTGAACGGTAAATATCCAGGGTGTCGATATAGGGGACCATGATATCCCCATCGATAATTTCAGTATACGGGGCCAGGTCCTGAACCGTTATGGCGGGGACCTTTGCCAGTTCGTGGTTTTTGGACATGGAAACAACAAACTCAAACTCCCATATTTTATCGTAACCCATGTTTTTATCCTTCAGGTAATCAAGAAAATATTTTTCATGAATGGTCTGATACCGGATAATTCCCAGGGCAAACACCTTATCTTCAAGGCTGTTTATGGTCTGCATGGAATTGGTTTCCTGAAGATTAATATCAATGCTTTTATCATGATCCAGTTCGGAAACAAAATTCGTAAATCCTTCGGCAATATAGCTGCTCCGGGGTATGGAGATACTTAAACGCTGCCGTACCTTGTTGTTTGTATCGGATAGATCGGAAATCCTTTCCATCTGGTCAAGGATCTTCCGGGCATATACCAGGAACTGGGCGCCCTTTTTTGTGGGGATTACCCCCTTTGTACTCCGTGCAAACAGGGGAAACCCTATGGAATCTTCCAGCTCCTTTACGTGTTTGCTTAAGTTAGGCTGGGCCATATGAAGGCTTTCCGCCGCCTTTGTAATAGACCCGGTACGTTCAATTTCAAGGGCATAGTTAAAATAGAGGGTATTCATATTCCTTCCTTCCCCGGGCATATTATTTCATATATATGGATATACATCAACTGATATAAAAGAAGCGAAATTTCAAAAGAAACCTGGAAAAAAATCATGATCAATCCGGTTTTAAAAGCTTTTTTATTGTGTTTCCTCCCAAGGCTATTTTATAGTTATAGTATAAATTGACAGATAAAATTCCAGGAGGAGCAAAAAATGAATATTGGTTGTGTAAAGGAAATTAAGAACAATGAGTTTCGTGTCGGTCTGACCCCGGATAATGTTAAATCCTATATCAGTGAGGGCCATGAGGTGCTCATCGAAAAGGACGCCGGTCTCGGTTCCGGATTCCGTGACGAGGAGTATATACGGGCCGGGGTGAAAATGATCGCTTCCGCCGACGTCATTTGGAAATCCAGCGATATGATCGTCAAGGTGAAGGAACCCCTGGAGGAGGAATTCAAATATTTCAGAAAGAACCTTATCCTCTTTACCTATCTGCACCTTGCGGCGGACAAGCCGCTCACCGATGCTATGCTCAAATCCGGGATTCGCGGGGTGGCCTATGAAACCCTGATAGAAAAGAACGGAACCATTCCCCTGCTGGCGCCTATGAGCCAAATCGCCGGCCGCCTGAGTATACAGGAGGGGGCGAAATACCTGGAGAAGCCCTTCGGCGGTTCCGGAAAGCTGCTCGCCGGTGTACCGGGTACACCTAAGGCGAAGGTCATGATTCTGGGCGCCGGTGTTGTGGGCGCCAACGCCTGTAGGCTTGCCTGCGGTATGGGCGCGGATGTCACCATCATGGATATCAACCTGGAACGGCTTGCCTATCTTGACGATATTTACGGCGACCGGATCCAGACCCTCTACAGTACCCCGGGTACCATTGAGGAAACCATGGCTTCTTCGGATCTGGTGGTGGGTTGTATATTGATTCCCGGAAAGGCGGCGCCGAAGATGATTAAGCGGGCCTATCTTAAAAACATGAGCCCCAACAGTCTTATTGTTGACGTTGCGGTGGATCAGGGCGGCTGTGCGGAAACCACCAAGGTTACCTACCACGATAACCCGACCTTTGTGGTGGATGATATTCTCCACTATTGCGTGGGAAATATGCCCGGCGCGGTTCCGAGAACTTCGACCGTCGCCCTTACCAACGCAACCATCAAGTATGGGCTGCAGATTGCCGCCCATGGGCTTGAGGGGGCCTGCAAAAAAAATCCGGTGATCTATTCCGCCATTAATACCTATGATGGGGAATGTACCTGTGAAAATGTGGCGGTGGGATATTCCCTGCCCTACAAAAACATTAAGGATACGTTTTAAGGTTAGTACCGCAGGGCCAGGAGTTCCCACAGTTCCGCCGGATCATCTATGATCCGGTCGGCGCCGGCGGCTTCCAGGATAGCCCTGCCGCGGAAGCCCCAGCTTACCCCCAGGAAGCTGCATTCTGCGGCCAGGGCGGTGGCCACATCCACCTCCGAATCGCCTACGAACAGAGTTTCCCGGGGGCTTGAATCGAGCTCCGTAATAAGCTCCCAGGCGGCGGTGGGGTCCGGCTTTCGGGGAACCCCCGGCCGCTCTCCCAGGACCATATCAAAAGTATAGCGGGGGAAGAGCTTCCCAATTACCAATTGGGTTATGGAATCCGCCTTGTTGGACAGGACGGCGGTCTTAATTGCGGACCTTCTATCCGATCTTCCCCGCAGCTCCGCCGCCAGTTCCGGTATTCCCGGATAGGGCCGTGAAAGATCCGCCGGGTGGTCCGTATAATAGGCTATGGCGCTGCGGTATACGGTATCCACGGTTTTTTCGTCACAGGCCGAGGGCGGCAGGGCTTTAGCGGCCAGGTTTCTCAGGCCGTTGCCGACAATTTTAGCATAACTTTCCCGGGTGAGGGCGGGGAACCCCCCTTCTTCCAGGGCATGGTTCATGGACGCGGCAATATCGCCGATGGTATCTACCAGGGTACCATCCAGATCAAATAGTATACACTTAAATCTCATACCTTCCATTGTACCGTACTACATTGAATAAGAAAAGCGATTATGGTAGACTATGGGTGTACATACAAATTATGACTAAAAACCTTACCGTAGGCAACCCAGCCTTACTTATTGTTTCCTTCACCATTCCCCTGCTTATCGGAAATCTTTTCCAGCAGTTCTACAGTATGGCGGACACCTTCATTGTGGGGCGTACCATCGGGGTGGCTGCTCTGGCGGCGGTAGGCTGTACCGGAAGCCTCAGCTTCCTGTTCCTTGGCTTTGTCATGGGGTTTACCTCCGGGACCGCGATTATTACCGCACAGCGTTTCGGCGCCGGGGATGAGAAGGGGGTGCGCCGGAGCTTTGCGGCAAGCATAGTTCTCAGTATCATCATGGCGTTGATATTAACCGTGGTGAGCGTGATCTTTACCCGCTCTATTTTGAAGCTTCTCCGCACTCCGGCGGAGATTTTTGACGGCGCCTATAGGTACATCATCATCATATTCTGGGGTACCGCGGTGTTGATGATGTTCAACCTCCTCTCCAATGTAATGCGGGCCGTGGGGGATAGCCGGACCCCCCTGGTTTGTCTGGTAATTGCCTCTGTTGTCAATATTATCCTGGATTATATTTTTATCCTGGTCTTCCATACCGGGGTGGAGGGGGCGGCCTATGCCACGGTTATCGCCCAGTTTGTTTCCTGCATTTTTTGCGCTTTGGTGATTGTCAAAAGACTTCCCATCCTCAAGATCCGTAAGGAGGACTGGAAAATTGATAAGGCGGATATGGCGGAACATATCCGGGTGGCCATGCCCATGGGCTTCCAGATGAGTATCATTGCTATCGGGGTGGTGGTGCTTCAGTTCGCCCTGAATAAGCTGGGAACCACCGCGGTGGCGGCCTTTACAGCGGCCCAGAAGATAGACATGGTGGCGACTTTGCCCATGATGTCCTTTGGGGTTACCATGGCAACCTTTACAGCCCAGAATTACGGGGCCCGCAAATTCGACCGTATCCGCGCCGGGATAATCCAGAGTTCTATCATCTCCGGCGCCTTTAGCATAATCATGGGGATCACCTTTTTCCTTACCGGCCGCCAGCTGTCGGCGATCTTTATCGGTTCGGATCCTAACGCAGTCGCCCTGTCCTACACCTATCTTCGAATAAACGGCGCCTGTTATATTTTGTTATCCTTTCTGTTTATTTTCCGGCAGACCCTTCAGGGGCTGGGCAACAGCCTTATCCCCACGGTGGCGGGAATTATGGAACTGGTGATGCGTACCCTGGCAGCGATTCTCCTGCCGGCCTTTTTCAGTTTTGTCGGGCTCTGCTTCGCCGGCCCCCTGGCGTGGCTGGGCGCCTGTGTGCCCCTGACCATAGCGCTCGCCCTGACCATGAAAAAGCTTCTGAGGAAATCCATGGCGGAACGGAAACAGCTTAGCTACCATCGCATTAACTAGATTTTATTCAAATTCCTTTGCCAGGGCGCTGTGCATCACCTCTGTGGGGGCATCCTGGCCGGTCCAGAGCTTAAAACCAATGGCGCCCTGTTCCACCAGCATGCTCAGGCCGTCATAGGTCATGGCTCCCCGCTCTTTTGCCTTTTTCAAAAATTCAGTTTTGGCAGGGTTGGGGATAATATCCTGTACAATCATAGCCGGGGTGATGTCTTCATAGAAGATATCCGGGAATCCCGGGTCCGGGAAAAGGCCTATGGACGTGGCGTTGATCAGGATGTCACAGGGGGGGATATGGGCGGTACCCTTCCATTCGGCGGTCTTAACTTCGCAGGGGGTGTTCTTTTTTACCACCGCGGCGATCTCATCGGCCTTATGCAGGGTACGATTAAGGATCAGCAGTTTACCGGCTCCCGCCAAGGCGCACTCCACGCAGATTGCCCGGGAGGCGCCGCCGGCTCCGAGCACGACAATGGATTTGCCCCGGAGTTCAAGTCCCTGTTTCTGCATACCCTGGACAAATCCTGCGCCATCAGTATTTTCTCCAAATAATTTGCCATCCCGGTTGATAATAGTATTGATGGCTCCTATTAATTCCGCTTTTTTGCTCAGCCCATCTACGTATTTCAGGGCTTCTACCTTGTGGGGTATGGTCAGGTTGACCCCCGCAAAATTCAGCGCCCGGAGGGCCTCAAAGGCGGCGTCCAGATTTTCGGGTTTTACCAGCATGGTAATATAGCGCCAATTAAGGTTCTTGGCCTTGAAAGCCGCCTCTTCCATCACGATAGTAGGATTTTCATCTACCGGACATCCAAATACTCCCACAAGTTCGGAACGATAACTCTTTGCCATGGTTCTTATACCTCTTTTATAAATCACAGTATAACTATTCTTGATGGTTTGTGCTAGACTCAGCGGGCTGTCCTTGCCCGGATCAGCATCACATCTCCGGCGGTAAAAAATTTTGCTGCCCTGTCGGCTATGCGCTTTAGCGGCGCCGGAGCAAGCCCCGCTGCAAGTCCCCCCCAGGTGCATATCCGTTCTATCGTAAACCCATGCTGTGTTAAAAGCCGGGACAGGGTCTTTATTGAAAATAGGTAGAGGTGGTCAAAAATCGCCGAGCGCCAATGGCTCCGGAAGAGCCGAGCCTGGAAACCCGAGATGTTCGGGGTGGTAACGATACAATAGCCCCCCGGGGCAAGTATCCGGTAAACTTCCCGGACAAAGGAAGCGGGATCGTTCAGGTGTTCGATTAAATGGGATGCCAGGACCAGGTCGAAGCTCGCATTGGGGAACCGGTTCTCCTCCAGGGGAAGGCTCCGTACATCAAGGGAGCGTTCTTTACGGGCATATTCGGCGGCGGGGGAAATCTCTACCCCGCTTACAGCCCAGCCGCGATCCCGCAGCTTTTCTAACAATGCTCCGGTGGCGCAGCCTATGTCCAAGACCCGGCCCTGGGAGGATCGGGCACGCAGATCCCGTTCCAGCTCCTCGAACCCGGCGTCCGCCAGGGCCAGTTCCTGGAGATGCAGAAACGCCGGTTCGTTTTTTAGCTCGTAGGACAGGTACGCTGTACCGGAACCTTCCCGGTAACGCCGGGTCACTTCGGCTTGTTCCGGCTGGGGGTTCATTTGTACCAGACCACAGCGCCGGCAGCGGACATAGAAAAAATCTTCACAGAAAAGATGCGGACTAAATTCCGCGCCGCCGCAGAGGGCGCAGGGGATGGGTCGGTTTTTTTCTTTCCCCACCGGGGTGGACCATGTTTTAATCAACCTGGAGCCGGTAGATTTCGTTTCGGGGATTTTGGACATTATCCAGGGCAATTATTTCCAGGGTGACCTGACCCCGGGTAAAGGCGATATCACCGATTTCAAAGGCGGGGTAGGGGGCGTAGACTTGCTGCACCGGGGCCAGACTGTTCCGGTAGGCCATGGCAATTCCATCCCGGACGGAGAAGGTTTCAAGGTTGAGGTAGCCTAGCTCAACGCCGTTTAGGGAACAGACGATCCGGAAAGGGGCCAGCTGCCGGTCTCCGTTTCCTTCCCGGGTATCCGAAACTTCCACAGAAACCGTGTACCGGCCCTGGTTGATAGTATTTCTGGCTGAGCCCGGGCTGAGCTTAATATCTCTGTTATTCCCGTTACTCAGGGTAACGGACAGAATATTCGGCGGCCGCGTATCCGGCAATGGGGTGATGATCATAGACGGGTTAACCCAGCGCCGTTCCCGCCGGTCAAAGAGGGAAAAAAGAAACCCCCCATCATTGGACCAGCCGGACTTTCCCGCAGAGGCAATGACCGTATCTTTTTCAATCAGAGAAAGGGTTTCCGGTAATGTCTTTTCGTCAAAACGGCTGTATATACTCACCAGCCCATCGCCGTGATCCAGGGCAACCCAGGCGCCCAGGGGCGAGGGAAGCTGGGAGGCGGTAGTTTCAGGATCATTGTAGAAGAGGATCTCCCCGGCATCGGCGGCGCGGATGGGACCTTCAACCTCAAAACACACCCCCAGAACAGGTTTGCCATGATCGTTCCACCCGAAATTGCGGCTCATCAGTCCTTCCTGGGTAGGCCATTCCATTCCGTGGAGACCGGATAGGGCAAAAAACGCCGCGGCTAAAAGCAGGTACTTATTTTTCATACTTATCTCTCTTCCAATTCAAATGAGGCCAGGGTCATGCCCCCGCCAACGTAGAGTTCCGAACCCCGCCGGCTTAAAAAGGCGGTCTCGCTTTTGAAGGCGGCCTGCATGACGATGATACCGGGCAGCCGTATGGCGACCAGATTTTTCGATGCGCCCCCCAGGGAGCTGATTACAAAGATCAGGCCACTATTGCCTGTTTCATCCAAGGCGGTGATGGTTCCATTAAGGGGCACCTTAATACTTCGCCGGGTTTCAATCTCGTAGAGCCCCAGCCCGCCCTGACGCTCAAAGACGATCCATTTGTCATTTTCAACAAAGGCCATATGGACCGCATGCCTGAATCCGTCTTCCAGAAATTCGTGGTAGACAATCCGGTAGGAATTTCCAAATTGTTCCAGAAGAAGAAAGCGCTGATCGTCATAGCCCGAAATAATGGCCAGCCGCAAACCGTCCTGGGAGATACGGCAGCCCAGGATCACCGCAAGCCGGGAACCGCCGGGGTTAAGGGAATAGACCCGCTTTCCCGAAGCGTCCAGCAGTTCCACGGTCCCATCCAGGGAGCCGGTGAGGATCAGATCCGAGCCGGCATCAATGCTGGTAAGGGGAGCCGCAAAATCGTAGGTCCAGAGTATCTCCCCGCTTTCCTCCACCAAGGAAAGGGAAGTCTGATCTTCCCCGATAAGAAAAATTTTTCCATCCAGGAATAGGGGATAACCCCTGCCGTTTTCTATGGTTGTGAGGGATTCTCCCTGGGGATTGCGGATATGTATGGTTTCGGGAACCGCTTTAAATTCCGCCCAACGATCTTCCGAAAGGGATACGCCGCTTGTGCCAGCCCCCCTGATAGGCTGGTTAATGGTAAATTGACCCCGGGTATTCACATAGCCGAAACGGTTTCCCAGCTTAAAGGGGACAAGGTAATCCGGGGATGGGCTGTTTTCTGTAAGCATATTCGTGGAATAGTCCGACTCCAGAGAACTGAGCCAGCGGGGAACCAGGATGGTCTCCACGGGAATCGGCTGGGCGGCAACAAAAACATAGGCGACAAAAATGAAAAAAACCAGGATGATCCAATATTTCCTTTTTTCTTTTGCCACTGGAACCTCTCCGAAACCATATTTTAACTAGGGTACCATAAAATAGCAGAATCGTGTATACTTATTCAATGGTTGGTTTAATTAAAAAGCGATATTTTCAGTTCTTTGCCCTGTGCCTGTGCGGATTCTTCACCGTTTCCGGGCTTTTTTCCCAGGACAATTCATCCGCTCAAGCGGACATCGCGCCGGCTGCCGCCGGAGACGCTTGGATTATCACCATTCG
>NZ_AEEA01000049.1 GCF_000297095.1 Treponema primitia ZAS-1
TCCCGGTTTTCAAAGATGTCCCGGGCGCGGTTGAATAATTCGATAAGCTGCCGTGTTTGCGCCGCAGCCGATTCGGCGGTATCCAAAAGCTCATGGATCTGTACGGGTGTCACCACACCTACCACCCGCACCGTGTCGAGCCGGCGGGTCAGGAAGCCATCCCCCGCCGCCCGGAAGGTTTCTTCGGTTACCAGTATGCGGCTTCCGTACTGTTTGTTCACCCCCTCAAGCCGGGACGCCAGGTTTACTGCGTTTCCCATGATGGTGTAGTTCATCTTCCGCTCACTTCCCATGTTCCCCACCACCATATCTCCCGTATTGATCCCAATCCGGGTAAAAAGCGGAATGGAACTTAGGCCTTTTTCCGTAAGATAGGTATTGATTTCCCGTTCCTTGTATTTCATCAGGACCGCCGAGGTACAGGCCCGCCGGGCGTGATCCGGCAGATCCAGGGGGGCGCCGAAAAAGGACATGATGGCATCCCCTTCATACTTATCTATGGTTCCTTTCTGTTCAAGAATGATATTACTCATGTCTGAAAGATAGATATTGAGGAGCTGTACCAGATCTTCCGCGTCCAGTTTCTCCGCAATGGTGGTAAACCCCTGGATGTCCGTAAAGATTGCGGTCATATTCCGTTTTGATCCCCCAAGCTGCAGCCGGGATGGGTCGCTCATCACGTCCTGTACCACATCCCCGGATACATAGGTGGAAAACGCCTTTTTAAGATTGTCGTTGTAGTACTGTAATTCCTGCTGCTGAACTTCCAGCTTTTGTTTCTGTGATTCCAGGGTCCGTTTTTGGGATTCCACCAGGAGGTGTACCTCGATACGTTTTAATAAGAGTGATGGTACAAAGGGTTTGGTTATGTAATCAATGGCGCCCAGGGTTAAGCCGTCAAGCTCATCGTTGGTTTCACTCTTGCCGGTCAGGAAAATAACCGGGATGTCCCTGGTTTCACTTTTTCCTTTGAGGATTTTGATGGCCTCGTAACCGTTCATCTCCGGCATTTCGATGTCAAGCAGGATCAGACCTGGTTGGTGTTTTTCAAGAAGGGTGAACATTTTTTTTGCGGAGGGGGCGGTAAAAACATTGTATTGCGCGCTTAATACATTGATCCCGTTCATTAAATTGGTGGGATTGTCATCCACTAGGATGATTAATTCCTGTTCGTTTCCCATGTTACGATCTCCTTTCGTGTTTTCGTATCAGTTCATTTATTGTAAT